>DATMZL010001202.1:0-7176 GCA_035607075.1 Polyangia bacterium | reverse complement strand
CCCTCTCCCCGCTTCGCGGGGCGAGGGAACCTGATCGGAGGGCGAGGGGACCGGATCTGATATCCCCTCACGCGGATCTGATCTCCCTCTCCCGCTTGCGGGAGAGGGTCGGGGTGAGGGCAGGCCGCTCTCTGCGGCGTTCGCGTTGCGCCTTACGGCCGGGTCGACGTTCCCCCGCCCGTCGAACTCTGCGTCGTCGCGGCGCCCGTCCCCGCGCCGCCCACGTTGCCGTTCGCGCCGCTGCCGGCGGTGGTTCCGGTCGTGCCCGTCACCGTGCCGAAGTCGACGCTCGGCGGGTTGCCCGTCGTGACGACGTCGTTACCGTAGCCGGTCGACGTGCTGCCGCCGCCGCTGCTCGGGACGCACGCGGCGACCGGTGAATCACGCAGCGCCAGGCCCAGCTGGATCTCGTGGTCCGACGTGTTCGGCGGCGCGAGGTTCAGATACACGCCGGCCGGCAGGCCGACGATCGCCGGTCCCAGCGGCACCGGTCCCACGCGTCCCGGCAGGCTGGCGATCGCCGCGTCGATCTGCGCCTGCACCGCCGGATCGGTCGCCGCGATGGGCCGCTTTCCCGGCAGCGATACGGATCCGGACAGCGCCACGCGACGCGCGCTCACCAGCTGCAGCACGACCTGGTTGGTGCAGTTCAACGACACGTCCCAGCCGAGCTCGGCCGACACGGTGATCGACCCCGACGCCGTACCCACGAACGACAGCTTGTACGGATGCGTGCTGAACAGGTCCGGCGTTGGTGCCGGCGCCGGCGTCGCGCCGCCCGTCGAGACGGTCGCGGTGGCGATCGCGCTGCCGAACATCGCGTTCGAATGGTTGGACACCGTGATCGCGCCGGTTGCGTCGATCGACGCAGTCCCCGTTCCGATCGCCGTCGGCGGGAGGCACAGCGCGCCCTGGCGCGTGACCTCGTACAGCACCGTCTCGATCATGTCGAACGGGATCACCATGTCGACGTCCTTCTGCGGATCGAAGGTCCCGGTGCTGCCGTGGGGCGGCGCCGGCACCAGCCCCGCCGCGCAGGCCGCCTTCGGCGCCGTTGACGACGGCAGCAGCGTCGCCTTGATGATCGCGTTGTCGTTGTCGTCGTGCTCGGTGTACGCGGTGATCTCCGGGGCGACCGAGAACGACGCCGCGCCCACCCGCAGCGGCACAGCCGCCGGCAGCGGCAGCTTGACCGCGTCGCGGATCATCTTCTGAAAGTCGCTGTTCGCGGGGTTCAGCGTCTTGGCCACGTACGCCGACGCCACCGCGCCCAGGCAGGACGCGAGCGTCGGCGTCGAGCCCGGGCTGCTGCAGAGGCCGTTCACGGGCTGCAGATCCGCCTTTGAAACGCCGTCCTTCAGCTTCTGGTACACGGACGCGACCGTGTCGGCGACCGCCAGCCCGATGTCGCTCGCGAGATCCAGCGCATCCGACTGGAACGACACGTCGTCGACGGACAGCTTCTCCAGCGAGAACGCGCCGAGCTTCAGCGTGTTGTTGAGCGCCGCAAACACGACCGTGCTGTCCAGGTGCGCGCCGCGGATCGAGAACGGGATCTCGAAGTGGTAGTCGTTGGCGAACGTGCACAAGAGGCTCGTCTTCGTGGCCGGCCAGTCCAGATAGATCGTGCCGTCGAACGTGAACCGCGGCAGATCCGCGTCGAAGCGCATGTCCGATCCGGTGGCGGGCGTGCCGTCGAACACCGCGTGCACGGCGTCTGCGTCGATGCCCATGTCCATGTGCATGCTGCGCAGGTCCAGCACGATGGGCGTCTGGTCGTCGTGGCACGCGAAGAAGATGTCGCCCAGGATGCCGAGGTCCGCCTTCGTCGTGTCCTCGAGCAGGGGCAGCTTGGGCAGGTCGACGTCGTCCAGCTCGTACTGGTGAGCCAGCGCCGGGACCAGCAGCTCGGTGACGCCTGAGAGATTGTCGTTCAATTTGATCGTCATCTCGGGCGCCGGGACGGTCGCCGCCGCGCCCTGCAGCTGCGTCCACAGCGTCGCGTTCGTGCTGGCGGTGCCGGCGGTCTGGCTGCTCGCCTGGCTGGCGGTCACCGCGCCGGACCGCGACTCCACGTCGTCGCCGGCGTCGGGTTGCGCTCCGCAGCCGGCCGCGAGGCCGAACAGCGCGGACAGGATCAGGCACGTCACCTTCCTCGTCGTCTTTGCCTTCTTCGGATTGCTCGTCATCGTTCGCATGGGGTGTTCCTCCTTGCGCCCGGGAATTTGCAAGCGCATGCCCAGGACGAGCGCCAACGAACTCGCCCGTTTAGCCTCGGCGACGGCGCCCGCCGCGAACGGTGTCCCCGGGGACATGTCCCCCGGTGCGACGGCCGCTCGCACGCGAAATCGCCCCGTAGATCGGGCGCCCCGACCGGCATCTTTCCTGCTGTTTGGGCCGCGCATGCAGACCGTGGTGATCGACGACGAAGAGATCGCGCACGCGGCGTTCCGCTGCGCGTACCCGGCATTCGCATCGACGGCCGGCCTCGACAAGCTGCGCGCCCGTGACTACGCGCGCCTGGATCGCGACGGCCACGTCTACCTCGACTTCACCGGCGCCGGCTTGCCCGCCGCATCGCACGTGGCAGCGCACATGGCGCTGCTGACCGACGGCGTGTTCGGCAACCCGCACGCGCGCAACCCAACGTCGCTGGCGGCCAGCGCGCTGGTCGAGCACGCACGCGCCCGGGTGCTCGCGTTCTTCAACGCCGCGCCCGACGAGTACGAGGTCATCTTCACGCCCAACGCCACGGGCGCCCTGCGCGTGGTGGGCGAGTCGTACCCGTTCGCGCCCGGCGGATCTCTGCTGCTGACCTACGACAACCACAACTCCGTCAACGGCATCCGCGAGTTCGCGCGCGCCGCGGGCGCCGGCATCGATTATGTGCCGCTGTCCACGCCCGACCTGCGCGTCGACACGACCGCGTTGGAGGCCGCCTGGGCGCGCGCGCGCGCGGGCGCCGACAACCTGTTCGCTTATCCGGCGCAGTCGAACTTCTCCGGCGTGCAGCACCCGCTCGACTGGATCGCCGAAGCGCACGCGCACGGCTGGGACGTGCTGCTGGACGCCGCGGCGTTCACGCCGACGAACCGACTGGATCTGCGCGCGGTGAAGCCCGACTTCGTCGACGTGTCGTTCTACAAGATGTTCGGCTACCCGACGGGCGCGGGCTGCCTCATCGCCCGCAAGCGCGCGCTGCGCAAGCTGCGGCGCCCGTGGTTTGGCGGCGGAACGATCGTCTTCTCGTCGGTGGGCGGCGACGGACATCGGCTGCTGTCGGGCGCGGCCGGCTTCGAGGACGGCACCGTCAACTTCCTGGGCTTGCCCGCGGTCACGCTCGGGCTCGACTATCTCGAGTCCGCGGGCATCGACGCCATCCACACGCGCGTGACGTGCCTCAGCGCGTGGCTGCTCGGCCGGCTGCTCGCCGTCCGGCACCGCAACGGCCGCCCGGCGGTCCGCCTGTACGGCCCGCGCGGCACCGATCGGCGAGGCGCGACGATCGAGCTCAACCTGCTGGATGCCGACGGTCAGCTGTGGGACTGCGAGGCCGTCGCGCGTCTCGCCGGCGAGCAGCGGATCTCGCTGCGCGCGGGCTGCCACTGCAACCCCGGCGCCCGCGAGATCGCGCTCGGTTACAGCGCCGCCGAGCTGAGGCGCTGCTTCGACGACCGCGCGGGCGCGTCGCTGGAAGACTTTCAGCGCGCTATCGCAGGCAAGACGACCGGTGCGTTGCGCGTATCGCTGGGGTTGATCACCACCTTCGGCGATGTCTTCCGCTTCGCGCGCTTCGTCGAGAGCTTCACGGACCGCCGCGCGCAAGCTTTGCGGGAGCCATCTCCGCCGTCTGACAAACCTGCGTGAACGTAGGTCAGCGTCTGCTTCGGATCGCGGGCGGTCCGCACGGTCCGGCGCTTGCACCTGTTCTGGACGGGTGACTGCCGATGTCTCCGATGCTCTCGCGCCTTCGCCGAAACGCGCTCGCCATCGCCGCGCTCGTCGTCGCGGCGTTCTTCTTGGTGACGTACGCCGTCTCCCGCCGTGACATCGGGCGCGCGTACGACCGGGTCGCGACCGGCAGTCAGATCGCGCAGACACGTTGCGGACCGATCGAATACGCAGTCGCGGGCGCCGGCCCGCCGGTCCTGGTCGTGCACGGCGCCGGGGGCGGCTTCGACCAGGGCCTCGAGCTCGGGGATTCACTGGCGCGCAGCGGCTACCAGGTCATCGCGCCGTCGCGGTTCGGTTACCTCCGGACGGCGGTGCCGGCCGACGCGTCCGCCGCCGCGCAGGCCGATGCCCATGCCTGCCTGCTCGATGCGCTCCACGTGGGGCGCGCCGTCGTCGTGGGCGTCTCGGCGGGCGGACCGTCGACGCTGCAGTTCGCGCTGCGCCACCCTGACCGCACCGCCGCGCTGGTCCTGCTCGTGCCCGGCGTGTACGCGCCGCGGCCCGAGCCGATGGCGCGCATGTCGCGCGGCACTGCGTTTCTGTTGGACACGGCGCTGCGTTCGGACTTCATCTTCTGGGCGGCGGGCAAGGTCGCGCATCAGTCGTTCATCCGGTCGATCCTGGGTACGCCGCCCGAAGTCGTCGCACGCGCACCCGCCGACGAGCAGGCGCGAATCGAACGCGTCCTCGAGAACATCCTTCCGGTACGGCCGCGCCGGTTGGGGCTGGTCAACGACGCCGCCGTGATGTCGTCGCTACCGCGTTACCCCCTCGAGAAGATCAGCGCGCCGACGCTCGCCATCAGCGCCGCCGACGACCTTTACGGCACGTTCGATGCCGCCCGCTACACCGCCGCGCACGTGCCGCGCGCCCGGTTCATCGGGTATCCGACGGGTGGTCACATGCTTGTCGCGCACACCGCGGAAACAGCAGCCGCGGTCACGGACTTCGTCAAGACCACGGCCAATTTTTGAAACTCAGCCTAAGGTTTTCGCCCGTCACGTCGAAATACGACGCATGACGAAACGGATTGCCCTGTCCCTGTGCGCAGCTGTCATTGTCGTGACGGTCGTTGGTTGTGGAGGCGGCGGGGGCGGCACCGGGCGGGGCGGGACGGGCGGCCACGGCGGGACCGGTGCGACAGGCGCCACCGGCGGCGGCGCGTGCCCGACCGGTACCGGCACGGGCACGTTGTCGATCGTGATCGGCGGAACGCCGAGCGGCCATGGCCTTGCCATCGTCGGACCCGTGGGGACGGGAACCGAGGTCGACACGTCCAGCGATCTGACACTGAGCGCGGGCCCCGAGACAGTGACCGCCTTCTATTCGGCCGAGCCGGGGACGCTGGTCCGCACCGCGTACTCGCCGATCGTCGACAACGACAGCCCGTGCATCCGTGCCGGCGAGGTGACGACCGTGCACGTCGACTACACCCTGATCGACACGAGCGGCGTGGTCTGGACAGGCCTGTCGAACGGACCGACCACCGCGTCGTTGCTCGGGTTCAACCCCGCGACGGTGACGGCCACGAACAACACGCCCTCCGTCGTGGCGGCCGACACGCACGGCGCGGACGGCTTCACCTTTGACTACCTAGGCGACCTCTGGGTCACGGGCGGAACGACGGCCGACCCGGCGATCGCGCGCTATCCGGCCGCGATGCTCGCGACCGACGGCGTGAAGACGCCGGACTTCACGCTCGACAGCGCCACGTTCGTAGGGATTCCTGGCGCCAAGGTGTTGACGTTCGATCGCGACGGCAACCTGTGGGTGTCCGTCGTCGCAGCGGGGAAGGTCGTCAAGTTCGACGCCAACCAGCTGGTCACGGGCGGCAGCACCGTGCCCAGCGTCGAAATTTCCGACCTGAGCTCGCCGCTCGGCGTCGCGTTCGACGGCGCGGGCAACATGTGGGTCGCGTCGAACGGCGGCGACTCGGTCGTGCGCATCAACGCCGGTCACCTCGGGAGCAGCGGCTCGGGCGCCGACCTGATCATCACGGCGATGACCAGCGGCGTCGTCAACAGCACGCTGCGCTTCCCGATCGGGCTCGCGTTCGACGCCGCCGGCAACCTGTGGGTGAACTACGACGGCACGATCGCCGAGCTTCCGGTCAGCGTCCTCGGCGGGAGCGGGCCCCTCACCGTGACGCCGCCCGTCCAGCTCGTGACGGACGTCGCCGCGCTGCCCGAGGGGATCGCCTTCGACGAGCAGGGCGGCCTCTGGTTCTCGTACACCGCCGGCAAGTTCGCGCGCTTCGCCTCGACCCAGCTGGTCGGGACGGGACCCGCGACGCCGTCCACGATCATCACGAGCGTCGACATCGGCTCGGGCGACGCCGGCTGGTTCGCGTTCTACCCGGCGCCGGCCTTCACGCCGCTCGCGCACGCTTTTAATTAGTCGCGCGCCACAGGCGCGCGCTACTGGGAGATGTCGAGCGGCGCGCCGTAGAGGCTCTCGCGGAACTCGACGTAGCCGAAGGCGCCGCTGCCCTTTACCTCGAGCACGACCGTGTCGCTCGCGTCGACCTCCTGAATGAGCGAGGACGTCGAGTACGTGATGAGGGTGTTGCCGTTGGTCATGCGCTGAACGTCGCCGAAGTTCGTGGCGCTGCCGCCGCT
Source organism: Polyangia bacterium (assembly GCA_035607075.1). Taxonomy (GTDB): domain Bacteria; phylum Myxococcota_A; class Polyangia; order Fen-1088; family Fen-1088; genus JADGRB01. The sequence continues at coordinate 604 of DATMZL010001202.1, read as the reverse complement.
CTTGAACGCCTTGATGAGGTGGCCGTCCAGGCCGAACTCGAACGCCTGCGACTTGTTGCCGCCGGCGGTGCCGTTGTTCCCGAACAGAATGATGCTGTTGTCGAGCAGCTGGTGGCCGTGCTGGACCCCGCCCCAGGCCGTGTTTCCGCCGCTGACCTTCTGCGAGAGCTTCCACTGCAGCGTGCCCATACGGTTGACCACCGCCAGCTCCTTTTGCCAGTCCGAGTACGTGTAGAAGTCTTCTTTCTTCGAGTAGCGAACGGCGTTGCCATGGCAGTTGTTCATGCCGATGCCCATGCTGGTGACGTTCGTCGCCTCGAAGACCTCTTTGGTCGTGCCGGCGTTGTTGATCTCGAAGATGCTGTTGCAGTCGGTCTCGCCGTAGTCGAGGTAGGCCATCGTGTCGGCGGTGACCGCGGCGATGTCGTGCGACGCCTTGGTGCTCGTGTAGATCTGCGTCGTGATCCCGTCCATCGTCACGCGCCGGAGCGGGTTGCCCGACAGCGATTCGTTGACGAGCCAGATGTTCTGGCTGTCGGCTGACATCCGCGCGCGAGAGATGCCGTCCGTCGATTCGCTCGACGCGGCCGTGTACCACCAGACC
>DATMZL010000003.1:0-2574 GCA_035607075.1 Polyangia bacterium | reverse complement strand
CCCATATTGTTCGGGCGCCATGTAGCCGGGCGTGCCCATGACGGCGCCCGTGTTCGTCGACGGACCGCGCTGGTCGCGATAGCGCGCGATGCCGAAGTCGAGCACCTTCGGCACGACGACGCGCGCGTTCCCCTCGCGCGACAGGAAGATGTTGCCGGGCTTGAGGTCGCGGTGCACCAGCCCCTGGTCGTGGACCGCCTTCATCCCGGCGATCACCGGGAGCATGATCTCGAGCACCTCGCGGAGCTGCAGCCGCTCGCCCTTCTCCTGGGCGCGCGCCAGCCGCGCCTGAAGCGACTCACCCTCGAGCAGCTCCATCACGATGTAGTCGGCGCCGTCGTGCACGCCGGCGTCGGTCACCTCGACGACGTTCGGATGCTTCACGAGCGCGCTGACCTGGCCCTCGCGGATGAAGCGATTCCGGTACTCGGGGCTGGCCGACAGCTCCGGCCGCAACAACTTGAGGGCGAAGCGCTTGGGGAGCGTGTTGTGCTCGACGACGTAGACGGCGCCCATGCCGCCCTCGCCGATGGCTCTCACCACGCGGTACGAACCGATCGCGGTGCCCTCGGCGGGCGCGTCGCTTCGTTGCATCGCGACGTCACTCGTCCTTCGGGCGCCGCGGCCGCGGGATGCCGAGCTGATCCATCTTGCGAAGCAGGGTGGTCTTGGACTTGAGCCCGAGCAGGCGCGCGGCGTCGGTCTTGACGCAGCCACTCTTGATCAGCGCGTCGGTGACGGCCCGCCGCGCCTCCTCGGGTCGCAGGCCGTCGAGCCGCGAGGGAACGGCCGCATCGTCGTCGCCGGCCTCCTCCTCCGGGCTCGGCGGCAGCTCGAGGTCGTCCGGCTCGACCAGCGCGCCGGCCGAGAGGACAGCGGCGCGCTCCATCACGTTGCGCAGCTCCCGCACGTTGCCGGGCCAGGCGTACTCGCGCAGCGCGGTCATCGCGGGCTCCGACAGCGCGAGCCGCTTGCCCTCGCGCGCGCACAGGCGCTCGAGGAAGAGGCCTGCCAGCGGCAGCACGTCCTCGGGACGCTCGCGCAGAGGCGGGAGCGCGAGGCGGAAGGGAGACACCCGATAGTGGAGATCGGCGCGCATCGCGCGCGCCTGCACGGCGTCGGCCGGATCGCGGCTGCTGGCGACGAGCAGCCGCACGTCGATCGGGATCGGCGGGCGCCCGCCGCTGGAGCCCAGACGGACGACCTCGCGCGTCTCGAGCGCGCGCAGCAGCAACGCCTGCACCTCCAGCGTGAGGTTCTGGAATTCGTCGAGCAACACGGTGCCGCCGTTCGCGGCCTCGAGGATGCCGGCCCTGTCCTCGTCGGCGCCGAAGAACGCGCCTCTCCAGTGACCGAACAGCTCGTCGGTTGCGAGGGTGGGGGTGATGGCGCCGCAATCGAGCGACTTGAGCGGCCGGTCGCGGCGCGCCGAGTGATCGTGCAGAAACCGGGCGAGGACCTCCTTGCCGGTTCCGGTCTCGCCGGTGATGAGGACGGAGATCGCGCCGGACTTGGCGATCACCTCGGCCTTGGCCAGCAGCTCGCGCATCGCCGGCGACTCGGCGATCACCCGCGGCGGTACGGAAGGCGCGGCGCGCGGGCGCGGCAACCGATCCGATGCGGCCGCGACCAGCTGGTCCGCGCGGTGCCCGTCGACCGCGAAGCAGGCCATCCCCATCGCGCTGTCCCGCAAGCTCGCTTGCAGATCTTCGAGCCGCCGCGCGGCCAGGGCCGGCGTCGACGGCGTGAGCAGGACCTCGTACTCGTGATCCGCGAACACGCCCAGCAGATCGGTCTGCGTGAGGTGCCGCCCCAGCTCGCTGGCGATGCGGTCGCGCGGCAGCGGCGAGCGCAGGCGGATCACGGCGAGCCCGGTGTTGGCGACGGCCGCGCGATCGCATTCATCCTCGAGCTGCCCCATGAACTGGTGGTGCGTGCGCAGCCGCTTGCGGCGCGGCAGGGGCGGCCGGCGCCGGACGACCAGGATCGTCGCGCCCACCCGAACTGCCTCGCCCGGCGCGAGCGGCACGGGAGACGGTCCGACGGGCCGGCCCGCGACCGTCGTCCCGTTCTTGCTGTCGTCGTCCTTGATCGCCAGCGTGGTGTCGCCGATCAGCAGCGTCGCGTGAACGTCGGAGACGGCTTCGTCACTGAGCCGCACGTTCGCCGCGGCCGCGCGTCCGATGACGACGCGGGTGAGCCCTCCCATCGGCAGCACGTACGTGGCCTGCGGCTCGATCACGACCATCTCCAGCGGCGCCTTTGCGCCGAGCAGCGATGGGAAATCGATGGTGGAGACGTGCTCACCCTTCATGCGCGCCGCCGAGTCTAGCGAGCCCTGCCGGGTATGGGTAGAGTGACGCCAGATGTTTCGGTCGGCGGGCCGATCGGTCGTGATCGGGGTGCTGTTCGTGGCTGGCTGCCGCCAGGTCCTGGGCATCCGCGATTTGTCGTCGCCGCGCGATGCGACGGCGGGGAGCGACCACCGGGACGCTCCGGCCGGCGGCGACGCGGCGGGAGACACCGCCGTCGGACCCGCGCGCCAGGCGTACCAGTCTTGTCGCGACCTCGCGG
>DATMZL010000004.1:0-3035 GCA_035607075.1 Polyangia bacterium | reverse complement strand
CTTGTCGGTGATCGGGGTGGCGACGATGATCCTCGGCTCCGCGCCGGCCGGAGCGGCGACCCTCGCGGTCTGCGCGACGTCCGCTTCGCCGCCCCGAGCGTCGTTCGCCGTGATGCTCGCGGCGTTCATCATTCTCGCGGGCCTGGCGATCCGGCGCGCGCCACCGTCGTAGTCTCTGGAACCCTGAGAGGGTTCCAGACCTCCCGCGATGGGACCCGTCGACCAAAGCTCGCCGGTTCCCGACGCGACTGGGTCAGGCCTGCAGCAGGCGCCGGACCCACAGGTCGGTCAGCTTTTCCTGCACCGTGTTCTGGCGGAGGCGGTCGGCGAGGTTCTTCCAGTCGACGGCGTCCTGGGGCTGATCCTGGTTCGAGCAGGAGAAGATGATCGTCTCCTTGCCGGTCACCGGATCGATGTGGCGCTGCAGGCACTGCGCGCAGATCTCCTTCATCATGCACTGCATGGGTGAGTTGATCGACGCGATGGCGACGTGGTTCGGCTTGAAGTGCTTCGCGAGCAGACCATGGCGCGCGCCCTTCACCGCCGCCATCATGCGGTCGCTGCCGATCGCGATGATGCGCGCGCAATCCGACAGCGGCACCTTCGCCTCGCCCAGCTCGCCCTGCGCGTAGGCGCGCATCGCCTCGACGACGTTGCCGCGGAACGCGCGGTCCTGCGGCCGGCGCGCGTCCGGCAGCTCGCCGCCGTCGACGCTCCAGATGATCTGGTCGGCGGCCGCCTCGATCTCGTCGATCTTGTAGACGTCCTCGCGCTTGCGATACGCGGCGAAGTAGATGACGCGGTTGCCGCGCGCGCGCAGCGCCTTGCCGATCGAGAACAGCACGGCGTTGCCGAGCCCGCCGCCCGCGAGCGCGACCGACTCACCACCCTCCGGGATCTCCGTCGGCGTGCCCGTCGGCCCCATCACGACGACCGGCTCGCCCTTCTCGAGGCCGGCGCACAACCGCGAGCTGCCGCCCATCTCCAGCACGATCAGCGACAACAGACCTTTCGCCTTGTCGACCCACGCGCCGGTCAGCGCCAGGCCCTCCATCATCAGCCGGCTGCCGTTCGCGCTGCGCGACAGCGCCTCGAAGTTCTGCAGGCGGAAAAATTGCCCCGGCTCGAAGTGCTTGGCGGCGGCGGGCGCGCGCACCACCACCTCGATGATCGTGGGCGTCAACCGTTCGACCCACGCGACCGTCGGCCGCCATTCGTCGTCCAGCTTGCCGGTGAACGCGCGCCAGGCGGCGTCGCGCGCGCTCTGCCCGTCGGGATGCAGCCCGGCGATGTCGAGCGCGAACAGCGCCTCGACCTCGGGCGCGCCGTCCTTCGCCGACGCCATCGCGCGCACGACAGATCCCGCGTAGCCCGGGTTGTTGTCGCCGTAGAACGTGACCGTGCGACCGTTGCGGAGGTAGCTGGTGAAGAAGCCGACCTCTTCGCCGGTCGCCGGCTCGAGACGCAGCTTGCCGTCGTCGTGCACGGCCTTGAACGCCTGGAAGCCCTTCGTCTTCGGATCGATCGCGAACGATCCGGGCCGCTCGCGCTCGTACGTGACGTTCGGCGACGTCCCGGCCGCGACGAACAGCGTGCGCGCCGGCAGCGTCACCTTTTCGCCGGCCGCCGTCTCGAACTCGACGCCGGAGAGCGCGCCGCGCGCGTCGGGCACGCACGCGAGGGGCGACATCTTCTCGACGAAGCGCACGCCCTCCTCGAAGAACTCGATGATCTCTTCGTGGTTCAGCCGGTAGGCCGGGCTGTCCGCCATCCCCTTCCGGTAGACAAGGGACACGCCGCCCCACGCCGCGACAAGCTTGCTGAAGTCCGGCGCTTCGCCGGCCGCCGCCGCGCGCGCCCGCTCGGCGCGCACCGCCCGTCCGTGCTCGAGAAACTCGCGCGCGATCTCCTTCTCTTCCTCGTCGTACACCGCGAGCAGCGCGTCCTCGCCCCCCTGTCCACGTTCAGCCGACAGCGTCTCCCACCGCTCGAGAAACTTCTCGACCTGCACCGGGTAGTAGGCCGCCGCCTCCGTCGTCGTGTCGATGCCGGTGAGGCCGCCGCCGATGACGATCGCGGGCAGGCGCACCTGCAGGCTCGCCAGCGAATCGCGCTTGGCCGCGCCGGTCAGCTGCAACGCCATCAGGAAGTCGGACGCCTTGCGCACGCCGCGGATCAGGTTGTGCTTGACGTCGATGATCGTCGGCTTGCCGGCGCCCGCCGCGATCGCGACGTGGTCGAAGCCCATCGCGAACGCCTCGTCGGCGTCGACGGTGCCGCCGAAGCGGACGCCGCCGTAGACGCGGAAGCCGGTCCGCCGCGCCAGGCCGAGGTGCAGCGCGCCGAGGAAGCTCTTGTCCCAGCGCACGGTGATGCCGTACTCGGCGACGCCGCCGAAGCCGGCCAGGCGCCGCTCGTCGAGCGGCGAGGCGAGCTCACGCCAGTCCTCGACGGCGCGCGGCGGCCAGGCGTCGGCGCCGATCAGATCAGCGGGCAAGGGCTCGATCTTCAGCCCGTCGACGCCGACGACGCCGAAGCCGTCGTTCAAGAGGTGCTGGCACAGCGTGTAGCCCGCGGGCCCGAGCCCGACGACGAGCACGTTGCGCCCGCGGTACGGCAGCGCGAAGGGCCGCGCGCGGTTGAGGGGATTCCAGCGCGTGAGCAGGCCGTAGATCTCGAAGCCCCACGGCAGCCCGAGCACGTCGGTCAGCACGCCCGTCTCCGCCTGCGGGATGTTGACGGGCTCCTGCTTCTGGAAGATGCAGGCCTTCATGCAGTCGTTGCAGATGCGGTGCCCCGTGCCGGGCACCATGGGCTTGTCGACGACGACCATGGCCAGCGCGGCGATCGAGTCGCCGCCCTTCCGCAGCACGTGCATCTCGCCGATCTTCTCGTCCAGCGGGCAGCCCGTGAGTTGAACCCCGATCGGGTTTTTCTTCAGCGTTTTCGTTTTCGCGTCGACCATGCCCTTCGAGCACGAGTCCTTGTCGCGATCGTGGCAGTAGAGGCAGTAGTTGATCTCTTCCTCGACGGCG
>DATMZL010000292.1:0-2810 GCA_035607075.1 Polyangia bacterium | reverse complement strand
CGGCGCCGGCCCGACCCGCAAGGCAGATGATGCGCTGTCCGTACTCGAGCACGACCGCATCGTCGGCCGAGGCGACGCGGTACCAGGGGGCGAGGTAGGGAAGCTCAGGGATCACGCCGGTCCGGCGCCTCTCCACGCGCCTCTCCACCCCACGCGGCCGCCTAGTTCGAGCAGCAGCAGCAACAGCTGCCGGCGCAGCCGCCGTCTCCCGCCTTCGAGGCGTACAGCGCGAGGCGATACCCCTTCTCGCGCACGACGAGGTCGAGAAGCTCCGCGGTGAGCTTGGTGAACATGGATACCTCCTGTTGTGGTTGCCATTCAAGACAACGTAGTGAAAGCCGACTGACCGCTGTGCGTCCGGACCGTGTCGAAACTGGAACGGTCCCACCCGTTCTCGCGCGCCCGCAGGGGCCGCGCAATCGGCCAAAACGGGAAGTCAGCTTCGCTTGCGCGTGGGCGCCCAGACGGGCGGCGTCAGGCCGGCGTGGAGCCGGGGGTCGGGCTCGGGCGGCCCGGCGGCGAGGTGCATGGGGATCACTCCCGCCCAGACCGAGAGCGCGTAGTCGGCCTCGTCGTCCTTCGGCGGGCCGGTGCGGAGCTTCGCCGACGCCTCGTCCAGCGGCATCCGCAGGATCGAGGTCGCCTTCAACTCCGTGTCTGTCGGCGGCCGGGCGTCGGCCCAGCGACCCGGCAGCAGACGGTTGGTGAACGCCTCGAGCGCGCGGCGTTTCTCCTCGGGATCGTCTACCGCGGAGGCGCGACCGAGGACGACCACCGACCGGTAGTTGATCGAGTGGTTGAAGATCGACCGCGCGAGGACGATCCCGTCGACGAGCGTGGCGGTTACGCAGGCGTCCACCCCACCGTCGAGCGTGCGCAACATCCTGCTCGCGGACGAGCCGTGCACGAACACCTCGTCGCCGATCCGCGCGAACAGCGTCGGGATCACGAAGGGCTGCCCGCCCTGGGCGAAGCCGAGGTGGCAGACGAGCGCCTCGTCGAGGATCGCGTCGATCGTCGCCCGGTCGTACGCTCCGCGCCGGGGCTCGCGACGGACGCGCGTCCGATCGGATGACGGCTTCGCTCCCATTCGCGGAGCGTACTCGGCGCCGGGAGGACGGCACGACGGCCACCGAGGCGAACAACGGGATCAGCCTGCGCGACCGCGTCCACGCCGTTGTGCTTGCCAACAGTGTGAAATTCACGCGGCGGCCAAGTGGCTCGCCTGCGGGCCGCTGTTGTGGTCACCGGTGAAGGGGACACTCGCTGCGTACTCGTCCGGCGAGGCTCCGCGTTGCCGACGGGTCAGCCGAGGCGCCGTGAGAAAAGCGCCCCGCCGTCAGCGGCCCGTCAGTCGACCGTAAGCGCGGGCCTGTTCATTCGTGACGCGACGCTCTATGGTCGGGCGTCGGAGGAGGGACATGCCTGCTTCAGCGGACTCGCGCATCGGGACGGAGCTTGCCGGCTACCGGTTCGAGGCGCTGCTCGGCCGCGGCGGGATGGGCGTCGTCTACCGCGCCCACGATCTCGCGCTCGACCGTGACGTCGCGCTGAAGCTGCTCGCGCCGCATCTTGCCGACGACGTGTCGTTCCGCGAGCGCTTCCTGACCGAGTCGCGAGTGGCGGCCTCTCTGGAGCATCCGAACGTCGTGCCGATCCACGACGCGGGCGAGATCGACGGGCAGCTGTACATCGTGATGCGCCTGGTCGAGGGCAGCGACCTGAAGGCGGTGCTGCGCGAGGGGCCGCTCGAGCCGGCGCGGGCCGTTCGCATCGTGGAGCAGATCGCCGCCGCACTCGACGCTGCGCACGCGCGCGGCCTCGTGCATCGCGACGTCAAGCCGTCGAACGTGCTCCTCGACCAGCGCGAGCACGCCTATCTCGCCGACTTCGGGCTGACGAGAGAGCTGGGTGAGGTCGCCGCGCCCCTGGACGCCGCCTGCTCGCTGGGCACCGCCGACTACGTCGCTCCTGAGCAGATCCGCGGCGACGATGTCGACGGCCGCGCCGATCAGTACTCCCTGGCCTGCCTGCTCTACGAGTGCCTGATCGGGACGCCGCCGTACCGACGCGGCACCGAGGTCGCGACCCTCTACGCGCACCTCGAAGAAGCACCACCTGCTCCGCCGGGCCTCGACGAGGTCATGGCCGGCGCACTCGCCAAAGAACCCGGTGAGCGCTACCCGACCTGCGCCGAGTTCGTCGCGACCGCCCGCAGCGCGCTCGGGCTGGACCCGAAGCGCACCCGCTGGCCCTATGCGCTCGCGGCCGCCGGCCTCGCCCTGCTCGCAGCCGCGCTGCTCGCCTACTTCCTCACACGCGGCGGCGCAGGCGGACCGGCCACCTCGGGCCGGCTCATCCGGATCGATTCGGCGACGAACCAAGTCGAGAGCACCATCGGCGTCGGCAACGGTCCCTCCGCGGTCGCTGTCGACGAGAGCGGCGTCTGGGTCGCCAACCACGACGACGGAACCGTCTGGCGGATCGATCCCGCAGGCAAGTCCGCTCCGCTGAAGGTTCCGGCGCACGGGAAGCCCGCCGACCTGGCGGTCTTCCCCGACGCCGACGACACGTTCGTGTCGAACGGGCCGCAGGACGCGAACATCGCCCTGCTGAAGAGAGGGAACGGGCAGCTGGACACGATCCTCGGCCTCTTCACCGGAGTGGGATTCCTGGCCTCCGCGCGGGTCGCCGTCGGGCCGTCCGGATTGTGGGTCGCAGCCCCGGACGGACGGGTGGGGCGCGCCATCATCGGCGCGGGGTTCGACGCCAGCGCCACGCTTCCCAAGCCGGCCGACGAGCGGGCCGAT
>DATMZL010000008.1:0-2326 GCA_035607075.1 Polyangia bacterium | reverse complement strand
AGGCGCCGGCGCCCGTCGCGCCCGCGGTCTGGCTCCGCTATCAGGACGACGAGAGCGACAAGTTCTGGTTCGCGTCCCTCGCGGGCGAGGCGTTCACGGCGCGCTGGGGCCGGCGCGGCGCCAAGGAGCAGAGCAAGACGCAATCGTTCGCCAGCGCGGAGCTCGCGCGCAAGGCCTACGAGAAGATCGTGCGCGCCAAGCTTGGCGAAGGGTACGAGCACGCGCCCGAAGGCGAATCGGCCGCGCACATCCCGGGCCTGAACGCGTGGCACTTCTCGCAACCCGTCAAAGGCGGCGAGGACGCGTTCCGTGGTCCGCCGCCGCTGCTCGCGGACAACGAGTGGCCGACCTGCGGGTGCGGCGCGCGCACGACGTACGTGCTGACCTTCCGCGCGCATCCCGAGCGGCTGCCGCTCAAGCACGCCGCCGCGGTTGGATTGTTCATCTGCTTCAAATGCGATCCCGACGACGAAAGTCGATCGAAGGGCGTCATTCCGCTGCGCGAGGAGGTCCTCCCGAAGCGCAAGAAGACCGACCTCGGTTTCAAGTACCAGAGGGTGTTCGAGGCGGACACGGAGATCGAGGACAACGCCTCCGGGACAGAGGCCGTTTCGAAGGTGGGCGGCCGTCCGGCCTGGCTGGAGACGGACGAGCCCCCGCCCAATTGCTCGGTGTGCCATGTGCCGATGCGCTTCATCGCGCAGCTGGACACGCTGGACGACGAGGTCGATTTCGGCGGCGGGATGGCCTACGTGTTCCTCTGCGCCGACGAGCACGAAGGCCGCTGGCTCTTGCGGATGTGACTCTTCGCCGTTGTCGGCGTCGGTTGGCGGTCCGCGCCCGTCGGTGTACGTTCGCCGGCGCATGTCGATCCGGCGCCGTCAGTTCCTCGGCTGGTCCGCGGCCGCGGCCGTATCATCCGCCGCGATGACGACGAAGCGCGCCCGCGCCGCCAAGCCGCCCGCGCGCCTGACCGAGTTCCCGAAGGGCTTCGTGTGGGGCGCCGCCGCGGCGTCGTACCAGGTCGAGGGCGCGGCGGCCGTCGACGGTAAAGGTCCGTCGATCTGGGACATGTTCACGCGGAAGCCGGGCGCGATCTGGAAGGACCAAAACGGCGACGTCGCTTGCGACCACTACCACCGCTACAAGGAAGACGTCGCGATCATGAAGTCGCTCGGGATCGAGGCCTACCGGCTGAGCATCTCGTGGCCGCGCGTGATCCCCGACGGCACGGGCGCGCCGAACGCGAAGGGGCTCGACTTTTACGATCGCCTGATCGACGAGCTCGGCCGCGCCGGCATCACGCCGTGGGTGACGCTGTATCACTGGGATCTACCGCTGGCGCTCTACCACCGCGGCGGCTGGCTGAACCGCGACGTGGGCGGCTGGTTCGCCGACTACGCGGCGCTGATGGCGAAGCGCCTGGGCGATCGCGTGCGCCACTGGATGCCGCTGAACGAGCCGCAGGTGTTCCTGGGCGCGGGCCTGATCCAGGGCCGGCACGCGCCCGGCGACAAGCTGCGCTTCGCGGAGTTCCTGCTCGCCGCGCACAACACGCTGCTCGCGCACGGGCGCGCCGTGCAGGCGCTGCGCGCGACGCCGAAGCTGAAGGCGCGCGTCGGCACCGCGCAGGCCGGCTACAACTACGTCCCGGCGACCGACAGCGCCGCCGATCTCGCCGCCGCGAAGGCGCGCTATTTCGCGACCGCCGACGACAGCTACAAGCAGAACGGCTACTGGTGGGACGCGATGATCCTCGGCCGTTACCCCGACGACGCCGTGAAGCTCTATGGCGCGTCGATGCCCGCGATCCGTGCCGGTGACATGGAGACGATCAAGCAGCCGCTCGATTTCCTGGGTGCGACCCTCTACAGCGCCGATCCCGTGCGCCGCGGCAAGGACGGCAAGCCTGAGGTGATCCCATGGCCGGTCGGCTATCCGATCACCGGCTTCGAGTGGGCGGTGGCGCCGTCGATCCTGCGCCTGGTCCCGACCTGGCTGCACGAGCGCTACAAGCTGCCGATCGTCGTCGCCGAGAACGGTCTCTCGGTGCGCGACTGGGTCGCGGCCGACGGCGGCGTGCACGATCCCGACCGCATCGACTTCATGGCGCGCTACCTGCGCGAGCTGGCGGCGGCGATCGCGGCGGGCGTCCCGATCGAGGGCTACTTCCACTGGTCGATCCTCGACAACTTCGAGTGGGCGGAGGGCTACAAGCACCGCTTCGGCCTCGTGCACGTGAACTACGAGACGCAGGCGCGCACGATCAAGGATTCGGGGAAGTGGTACCGCGAGGTCATCGCGTCGAACGGGCGCAACGTGCTCG
>DATMZL010000724.1:0-9107 GCA_035607075.1 Polyangia bacterium | reverse complement strand
CCCATCACCTCGACGACCATGATGCGTTCGTGCGACTCCGCGGTGGAGTGCAGCCGATCGATCGCCTCGGTCGCGACGGTGACCGCCGTGTCGAAGCCGAACGTCGCCTGCGTGCACGACAGATCGTTGTCGATCGTCTTGGGCACGCCGACGATCGGCATGCCCTTCTTCAGGAAGCGCGTCGCGATCCGGAACGCGCCGTCGCCGCCGATCGCGATCAGCGCGTCGCCGCCGACCTCCTTGAACCGCCGCATGATGTCGTCGGAGATGTCGACGGTCGTCTTCTTGCCGTCGCGCTCGGTGATGAACTCGAACGGGTGACCCTTGTTGACCGTCCCCAGGATCGTGCCGCCCAGGTGGGCGATGCCGCGGACCTTGTCGCGCGTCAGGTCAACCAGGCCGTCCTTCTCGGCCTCGAGCAGTCCGTGGTACCCGCGGCGGATGCCGGTGACTTTCCATCCGCGCCGCAGACCGGACAGCGTGACGGCGCGAATGACGGCGTTCAGGCCGGGAGCGTCACCCCCGCCGGTGTTGACCAGGACGTGCATGTCATCAGGCCATATCCCGGCTACACGCGGAGCGCAAGAGAGGCGTTTGGAAACAATCGCCTCTCGCCACGAAAATCGCGAGAATCTGGACGGGTTTAGCTCAGTCCGCGCGCGGAGCGACTAGTCGGGTTTCGTCGGCTTGGCGTGCCCGGAGCGCAGATGATGCAGCTCGGCAGCAAGCTCGGCCGCGGCCGCCACGGCGGACGACCGCGTTCCCTCCAGGTGCTGGCGGGTGCGCTGGTGAACACGCAGTTGCCGGAACTGCCATTCCAGCAGCGAGGCGTCGTCGCCGCGCAGGACGATCTCGGGCCGCACGTAGAAGGGGTTCTCGCAGCTCTCGCCGCGCACGATCGCGACCGGGTGCGTGCGAAGCACGTCGCGCACGCGCTCCGACGGGATCAACTCGCGCGGGTAGCGGCACAAAAACGCGACCGGCCGGCGCGCGAAGCGTTCGTTGACCATCGCTTCGTACCAGACGATCTTCTGCCACTCGCCGTCGGCGGGAATCCGCGTGAGCTCCGCGGTCATGCGCAGGCCGGTGAATCCGTCGACGACGGCCGCGTCGATCAGCGCGTCCGTATGATCCAGCGCGCGCGGGGGATCGAAGATGCCGCCGTACAGATAGACCTCCTCGACGGTGCGGTACATCAGGGCTCCCCTGGAGGTCGCCCGGCGCGTGCAGATCCCGAGGTCTTCGAGCCCCCGGCCCAGGACGTCGAAATCGTCCTTCGTGCCGACAAACATGCAACGCGCGCCACGTGACAGACCCTCGTGGATGAAGGTCACCGTCGCGGCGTGCTTCTCGTCGTTCGTCTCGAACGGAAGGCACAAGTGGCTGCTGTGACGGACATCGGAACTCATTCGAACGACACCCTTCCTTCCCCCTGTGTGTTGCGATGACGGCTCAACTGGCTGTCCTTTTGGTAATTCAGAGCTCGAAACCCGGGGCAGTTTACACCGCACGGCGGGTTTCGCTCGCGCGTTTTCCGGCTCGCCCCAGAACGGCGTAGCCGCGCGGGGTTAGGCTGGCTCAAGGATTGCGACGGGCAAGTGAGCAAACACCCGCGCAAGGGCGAGGCCACCGCGGTCGGGCTGTTCGATGGTCCCCGTCAAAGCGTTGCGATACGGACCCTTGGGCAAGGACGGCGGCAGGACGACCCGCGTATCGGTCCAGGTCGGCGCGCCGATCGGCGTGGGCCCCGGGGCGATCGACGCCATCAGGCGCCCGACGATGGTCAGCGACGCCTTTCCTTCGAGGGGCCGGGCGAAGGCGAACGCGTGGCGGTTCCGCTCGCCCTCCACGCCCAGCGCGAGGTAGCCGCCGCCGTCGTAGAGCGGGCGGTGGCGCCGGCGATGTTGCAGCGCGCGAGCCGTCACCAGAAGCTTGATGCGCCCGTCGGCGGGACGCCGCAGCAGCTCGGTGCAGAGGTTGGGCAGGTCCGCCTCGTCGCGCTTGGTCAGCTCGGCCAGCAGCTCCCGCCGCCGGGCGTAGTCCACCGGGCGCCGGTTGTCGGGATCCACAAGCGACAGGTCCCAGAGCTCGGTCCCCTGATAGATGTCGGGGACGCCCGGCGCCGTCGTCTTGAGCACGACCTGCGCGAGCGAGTTGCAGATGCCGGCGACGGCGATCTTCCCGACGAAGCGGCGCAGCTCGGCGACGAACGACTCGCCGCTCGACGGCTGAAGCAAGAGGTCGATGAACTGCGCGACGCCGCGCTCGTAGGGTGCGTTGACGTTGATCCAGCTGGTGTGCAGCTTCGCCTCGCGCAGCGCCTTGGTCATGTACGCGTGCAAGCGCGCGCGCAGCGTCTCGCGCGCGTCGGGCGCCAGGTCCGCCTCGATCGCGTCCATCGGCCACGCGCCGATCAGCGTCTGGTAGATGAGGTACTCCTCGTTCGTGCTCGGGATGCGCACGTCGTCGACGATCGACTTCAGGCGCCGGTTCAGTCGCTGCCAGTGGCGCAGCACCTGCTGCCACTCGCGCGGGATCTCCGACAGCACGTCGAGGCGCGTGCGCACGTCCTCGCCGCGCTTCGTGTCGTGCGTCGCGGTCGCGGACAGACCGTGTGGCCACTCGTCCGCGCGGCGGGCGTTCCAGGCGTGCAGGCGCGCCGGCTCGACGCCGCCCCCGCTGGGGCGGTTGCCCACCTCGTTCAGCGACGCGAGCGGGTAGTAACGATAGAAGGCGGTGTCCTCGAGGCCCTTGGCCATCACCGGACCGGTGAGCTGCTGCAGCCGCAACACGAACTCGCGGCGATCGGCGCGCTGGGCATCGGACAGGCCATCGGGATCGCGCAGCAGCAACAGGTCGGCGATGAAGTCGAACACCGATTCGCTGGTGGAACGGTTGCGGCGCTTGGCGTCGCGGATCGCGCGCAGCACGTGCTGGCGATCGCCGGCGCTGACCTCGGTGGTGGTCGCCTGGATGTACGTGCGATAGACGGGGAAGCAGGCGATCACCTCGGCGAGCGCCAGGTGCAGGCTGTTCTGCGTGAAGTCGCGCGACCAGCGGTGCTGTTCCGAGATGCGGTCGAGACGGCGCGCGAGCACGTAAAGCTCGCTGGACATCGCGGTGCGCAGGATCAAGCGCCTCGACAGGTAGAACAGATCGTCGAATTCGCCGCGCCCCTCGCGCAGGCGCTGGTACAGCTTTTCGATCGCGCGCGCGCCGCCGGCGTCGACGAACAGGCCGTTCACCATGTTGAGGAACTCGTAGCCGGTGGTGCCGTGCACGGGCCATTCGCGCGGCAGCGTCTCGTCGCCCGACAAGATCTTCTCGACGACCACGTAGGTCTGCAGGCGATCCATCGTGGCGCCGTTCTCGGTGGCCGCGTCCGACACCGCCGCGCATGCGCGCTGCAGCCGCTCGAGGTAGCGGGACGGATCGATCAAACCGTCGACGTGGTCGACGCGCAGCCCGCTGACGGTGCCGGCGCGCAGCAACTGGAAGGCCTTGTCGTGCACGGCCTCCAGCACGTTGGGGAGCTCGACGCGGATGGCGGCGAGGTCGTTGATGTCGAAGAAGCGCCGATAGTTGATCTCCTCGGCCGCGACGCCCCAGAAGCTCAGTCGGTAGGCCTGGTCACTAAGCAGCGCCTCCAGCCGATCGAAGCTGCGCGCGTTCTTCTTGTCGCCGTTGATCGCTGCGAGGCTGCGTTCCAGCGCGTCGCGCACGGCGGCGCTGCCCGAGACGATCGCGTCGAGGCGGCGCTTGACGATCTCCTTTTCGCGCATGCGCTCGCGTACCTGCTCGGGCTCGGTGTCCCAGCGGGTCGGCAGGTGCGTCGTCGCGGTGACGATGCTCTCCATCTCGAGGACGTCGGGGTGATCGGGCGGATGGCTGCGGCGGAGGTCGGCGACGATCGGTTCGAGCAACGGAAGGATCGTGCGCGGTCCCACCGGATAGCGCGACGACCAGTAGCAGGTGAAGAACGCGCCCGCCTCGTACGCGATCGACAGTTCCTGATTCTCGAGCACGCGGCCGTACTGCTCGCCGAGCACGGGCAGCAGGACCTTCTCGTGCAGCTCGCTCTTGGGCGGGTGCCAGTCGATGTCGAAGAAGGCGGCGAAGGGCGAGCTGCGGCCGTTCTCGAGCACGTCGTTCCACCAGTGGTTGTCCGTGCTGGCGATGCACATGTGGTTGGGGACGACGTCCATGATCAGGCCCATGCCCCGTTGCTTCAGCGCGGTCGACAGCGCCTCGAGATCGCCGTCGGTGCCGATCTCGGGATTCAGGCGGGCATGGTCGATGACGTCGTAGCCGTGCGTGCTGCCGGGGCGCGCGACAAGGAACGGCGACGCGTACACGTCGGTGACGCCGAGCGCGTCGAGATAGTCGACCAGCGCGGTGGCGTCGCGAAACGTGAAGGCCTTGTTGAGCTGCAGGCGGTAGGAGCAACCGGGGATCCGGGGCGTCATCGCGAGCGAAGCTCAACCTAAGGGTTGTGCTCGAAATTACAAGTCGAACTAGCCGCCCCCGCGCGAAAGCGCGCGCGTCAGGGCGACGGCGGCAGCGTGCCGTCGCTCGGTGGCGCGAGATCGCGGCCGGGATCGGTCGTCTTCGGCGGCGCGATCTCGAAGGCGCGCCCGTCGAGGGGCGGATTCGCGGGCGGCGTGATCTGGATGGTGGACGGCGCCTCGCGCGCGGGCGGCGGCGGCGCGAACGATCGGCTCTCGGCGCGCGGGCGCGGACTTCGATCCGCGTGGCGGCGTGCCGGCGCGCGCGGCTTCGCGGGCGGTGCCGCCGACGCTGCGGGCGGCCCGGGCGATGCTTCGGGGGGCGGCGCGGCGGCGCGCGGTGGCGGCGCGGGCGGCGCCTCGTCGCGCGGTCTGGCCGCGGGTGGTGTCGCCTCGGGCGGGGTCTCCGGCGGCGCGGCGGATGGCGCCGGCGCAGCGCTGGTCGCCGGCGCGGCGTCACGGGACGGGCCCGTCCATTCGTGAATCTGTCGGCGGAGCGCCCCGGCCGCGCCGGGCAACTTCTTGTACCACCCGCTGATGATCAGGAGACCGACGATCGCGAGGGCGAGCAGTCCGAAGACGGCGGCGCGCGTGTGCGTCTTCGGGACCTCGTCGACGAAATCGTTGCGGACCTCCCAATCCATCTGCGGCGGCGGCCGCTTCAGCGGCGTAGCCACCGGCATCGGTGTCGGTGTCGGCGTCGGCGTCGGCCGTCGCACCGGCTTCAGCATCAGCGGCGCCGGTGTCGGCGTCCGCACAGGCGGCGGCGTGTCAATCGCGGCGTCGTCGAGCCGCGGCGCCCCCATCGCGCGCGCCGCGCGCGCCGTCGCCGCCAGGCCAAGCCCGGCGGCGGTTCCCACCGTTCGTTCGGCGGCGTCGTCGAACGCGCGCGCCAGCTCCATCATGCCCCCGAACCGCTGTTCGGGTCGCTTGGCGAGCGCGCGATCGAGCACGGCCTGCAGCGGGCTCGTGTCCCATCCCGGCGCCAGGAACAGCGACAACGGCGGCGGAGCCTCGTGCACGACCTGGTACAGGACCGCGGCGGTGTCGTCGCCCTGGAAAGGCTCCTGACTGGTGAGCATCCGGTACGCGATCGCCGCCAGCGCGAACTGATCGGTGCGGCCGTCGATCGCATTGCCCTGACCGCGCGCCTGCTCGGGCGCCATGTACGAAGGCGTGCCGAGCACGTCGACCGCGCGCGAGATCTGCGCCGCCGCCGATCGGACCTTCGAGATTCCGAAGTCGAGCACCTTCACAAGCTCGTCGGTCTGGCCGTCGACCGTGGCCAGGAAGACGTTGGCCGGCTTGAGATCGCGGTGGACGACGCCGTGCGCGTGCGCCAGCGCCAGCGCCGACGCGATCGCGTCGACGATCCGCGTGACGGCCGGAAGTGCCAGCGGCCCCGACCGGAGACGCGCTTCCAGGTCGCGCCCCTCCAGGTACTCCATCACGAAGTAGGGCCGCCCGTCGGGCGCGACGTTGAAGTCGAAGATTTGCACGATGTTCGGGTGGCGAAGCTGGGACATGATCTCGGCTTCGCGGCAGAAGCGCGCGAACGCCTCCTGGTTTCCCTGGAGCTCCGGGAGGAGCAGCTTCACCGCGAACTTGCCGGGCAGGCGGACATGCTGCGCCTCGTAGACCTCGCCCATCGCGCCGCGGCCGATGCGGCGGCCGACGATGTAGCTGTCGCCGAGGACGACGCCCGTCGCCCGTCCGGGAACCTGTTCATATCCAAGGGTGTCCATTCCTCCACCGCCCGACCCCGAACCGGTCCAACCCTGGTTTCAAATGCCTCGACTCCAAGAAGGTAACCCCGACGAACGTTTCCGGAAGGGCAAGTCCCGTGATCGGCCGCAGGTCGCATGTTAAATAGCGCCGGTGAGACTCGCTGCCGCCATTCTCGTCACGCTCACCGTCGCGGTGGGTTGCCAGCGCCGCGCCCCTGCGCCGAAGTCAGAGGAGCCGAGCCCGTCGGGCGCGCCGTCGCCGTCGCTGACGCCGGGCGGGACTGTCACGCCGCGGATGGAGGCGCCCAGTGAAGCGCGCGTCCTGTCGGCGGCGTTCTCGGCGGCAGCCCGCGCCCTCCGTCCGTCG
The DNA here is from genome assembly GCA_035607075.1 of Polyangia bacterium. Classification (GTDB taxonomy): domain Bacteria; phylum Myxococcota_A; class Polyangia; order Fen-1088; family Fen-1088; genus JADGRB01. Next base: position 2,508 of record DATMZL010000724.1, on the reverse strand, counting down.
GTGGTGCGCATCGACGTCGAGATCGCGAACCCGCGCGTCGCGGAGCGCGGCGGCGGCGACGACGACGATGATCTGGCGCCGTTCTTCCGGCGTTTCTTCGGCCAGGGCATGCCCGATCAGCCGCCCGGCCCGCAGCGCGGCACGGGTTCGGGCGTGGTGATGGACGCGCGCGGCGACATCGTCACCAACCGGCACGTCGTCTCCGAGGCGACGCGGGTGAAGGTCACGTTGAACGACGGGCGCGAGTTCACGGCGAAGACGCTGGGGACGGACGCCGAGACCGACGTCGCGGTCATCCGCCTCGACAAACCGCCGAGCGATCTGGTGGCGGCCCGCCTCGGCGATTCGGAGAAGCTGGACGTGGGCGAGTGGGTGTTGGCAGTCGGCAGCCCTCTGGGCCTCGATCAGACGGTGACGGCCGGGATCGTCAGCGGCCTTGGCAAGGTCGGGCGCCACGTGCAGATGTCCGGCGGCCGGGTGCGCCACTACATCCAGACCGACGCGAAGATCAACCCGGGGAATTCGGGCGGACCGCTGGTCAACCTGTCGGCCGAGGTGGTCGGGATCAACACGCTGATCAACACCGGACCGGGCGGCGCCTACGGTTTTGCGATCCCGATCAACCAGGTGCGGATGGTAGCGGGCTCGCTGCTGAAAGAAGGGCGCGTGCGCTACGCGTACCTCGGCGTGCTGGTCGGCGACATCGAGAGCCTGGATCCAGACAAAAAAGCGCAGTTGCCCGGCGTCGATCACGGCGTCTTCGTCACGCAGGTGAGCCCCGGCGGCCCGGCCGGCAAGGCGGGAATGCGCGCGGGCGACGTGATCACCGAGATCGACGGGCACAAGATGGAGGCGGCCGGCGACGTCATCGATTACGTGTCGACGCGCGCGATCGGATCGCGGGTGTTGGTCGGCTTCGTGCGCGACGGAAAGCCGCAGAAGGCCGCGGTGGAGCTGGGCGAGTTGCCGTCGGCGGAAGCGCGAGCGGGCGCGCCGGCGCAGAAGCTGGGCCTGGCGTTGCAGACGCTGACGCCCGAGCTGGCGGAGTCGATGGGCATCGAGCGCAGCGCGCGCGGGGCGGTCGTCGCGGAGGTCGCGCCCGGCGGCGCGGCCGCGGCGGCCGGCGTGCGGGAGGGCGACGTGATCCTGGAGATCGATCGGCAGCGGATCACGACGGCGGAGGAAGCGGCGGCGGCGCTGGGCGCGCACCACGCCGGCGGCCACGCGGTGCGCATCCGCGGCGCCGCCGGCACCCGCTACATCACGCTGGGAGCGGACTGAACGCGTTCGGCCTCATAGCCGCCGCGGCGGTGCTGGCGCGGCCGGCGGGGCCGATCCCGGCGGCGGCGCCTCGGGCGGTCAAGGTCGCGTCGCCGCAGGCGGCGGTCGCGGCGCTGCTCGGCGATCCGGGCGGCGTCATCGCGTTCGGTGAGCTGCACCAGACGCGCGCGACGGCGAAGGTGCGGTCGTCGCTGGCGCGGTTCACCGACGAGATCCTGCCCGCTGTCGCGCCGCACGCCTCGCACCTGATCGTCGAGACCTGGATAACGAAGGGCACCTGCGGCGAGGAAGAAAAGCACGTCACGGAGGAGGTCGCGCGCACGACCGAGCGGCCTGTCGAGACGGAGAGCGAGATCATGAAGCTGCTTCGCCGCGCCAAGGAACTGGGCGTCGCGCCGCACGTGCTCGACGTCGGGTGCGACGAGTACAAGGTGCTGGCCGGGCAAGGTGGAACAGCCGGCGCGGTCGACTACGACAAGCTGTTAACGATCACCAACCAGCACCTGCAGCGCGCGATCGGGCAGGGGCTGCTGCTGCCGCGCGCGTCCGGGCGGCCGCTGGTCGTCGTCTACGGCGGCGCGCTGCACAACGATCTGTTCCCCGATCCGACGCTGGCCAAGTACACGTTCGGGCGCGCCGTGCACGCGGCCACGCGCGGCGCTTACCGCGAGGTCGACCTCTACGTCCCCGAGATGGTCGACACGACACCGTCGCTGAAGACCGAGCCCTGGTACCGCGCCTGGCAGCGCGCGGGCGCGGGCGGCAGCGACGTCGTCATCGAGCGCAACCCGCGCTCCACCATCGTCGTCTTCCGGCGCGGTAAGAAGTAGACTGCCGCGCGCGATGCGCCGCGCGGTTCAAGCGATTTCAATCTCGATCGCGATCGGTGCGCTCGCGCTCGGCTGCGGTGGCGGCGGCCAGAACAAGGTCGACGCGGGAACGACCGACGGCGGCGATGGCGGCGGCGCCGCCGGTGGCAACGGCGCGCTCTGGATCGGCGTCATCGGGACGGGGCAGAGCCTCTCGGTCGGCGCCGCGAGCAACGGCCTCGTGTTCACGACGCCGTCACCCAACAGCGTGAAGCTGTCGCTGGGCGGGCGCTCGACGACCTGGCCGATCGACCCGACCGATCCGGAGCTGTCGCTGACGCCGCTGGCGGAGCCGATTCGCTCGATCAACACGACGACCTACAGTGCCCCGTACCCGATCAACATCTACGGCGAGACC
>DATMZL010000023.1:0-5330 GCA_035607075.1 Polyangia bacterium | reverse complement strand
GGCCAAGGTGCGCGCACACCGCGGCTACGAGCGGCTTCGCCAGCTGCTCGGCCCGCTCGGAGGCGAAGCGTGAGCGCCGGCCGCGAGGAGGCCCTCGCGCGCTCGCGCGCCGCCGCGCTCGCGGCGCTGCGCGCGACGCCCACGCCTGTCTCCTGGCGCGCGCAGGCTTGGCGTGTCGTCGCCGGGGTTGCCGGTACGGGCCTGCTCGGAGCAGCTGCGGCGCTCGCTGCATCCCTCTCCGGCTGGCCTCGTGTCCTAGAGCGTGCACCGCTGCTGCTGGGCTTGCTGGCTACGGCTGCGCTCGCGGGCGTCGCGGCCCTGGCGCCGCCACGTGGCCGCCTCTGGCGCGCGGTCGTTCTCGCCGGCGGCCCCGCGCTGATGGCCGCGCTGGTTCTGTCGCGCGGGCCGGGCACTCCGTCGTCGATGCCCGAGTGGGTCTGCTCGGCGAGTCACGTCGGCATCGGCCTCATCCCGCTCACGTTCGCGCTTTGGGGGCTGCGGCAGTCCGCCTGGCGCTGGTCCCGCGCATTAGCCGCGGGTCTCGGCGCCGGCACCGCGGGCGCGCTGCTCGGCGAGCTCGCCTGCCACCGCGGCGCGCAGCACGTGCTCGTGCACCACGTCGGGGCGTGGATCGTGGTGGCCGCGGCTTGCGTCGTGCTCTCGCGCCGCGCGCGCCCGCGCACTTTTGCGCCGTAAGGTAACGTCACGTACGCGGGTGATGAGCACCCGATGCGCCCGCCTCGAGCGGATCAAACCCGAAGGAGCCTGCATCCAGGAAATACGAACACGACCTGCAATCGACTGACGCGCGAACGACGCAAATGTAAGCTATTGCCTCACGCAGCGATGGGCGCGATGGACACCGCACGAGACCGGGAGGCCGACGAAGAAGCAGTCGAGCTGCTGGGGCTGCTGATCGATCAGGTCGTCGACTACGCGATCTTCGTCATCGACAAGAACGGCTCCATCGCGTCGTGGAACCCGGGGGCCCAACGCATCAAGGGCTACGCGGCCGAGGAGATCATCGGGAAGCCCTACTCCATTTTCTTCACCGAGGAGGACCGGGCGGCGGACAAGCCGAACAAGATCCTCTCTCACGCGCGAACGCATGACCGTTATGAGGAAGAGGGCTGGCGCGTTCGCAAGGACGGCACCACCTTCTGGGCCTCGATCGTCGTCACCGCGCTCCACGATCGGCGCGGCGAATTCAGGGGGTTCGCGAAGATCACGCGCGATCTGACGGAGCGCCGGCAGTCGGAGGACGCGGCCCGCGTCGCGGCAGGTGAACAGGCCGCTCGGCGGCAGGCCGAGATCGACGAACGCGAAATGCGACGGTCGCGCGATCAGCTCGATCTGATCCTGCGCAGCATCACGGAAGGCGTCACGGTTCAGACGCCCGAGCGGAAATGGATCTTCGCCAACGACGCCGCGGCACGCCTGTGCGGGTTCGAGTCCGCCGAGGCCCTGCTGGGGGCGTCGCGCGAGGAGATCTTCGGCAAGTTCGACATCTTGCACGAGGACGGCTCGCCCTTCCCGCTCGACGAGCTGCCGGGGCGGGTGGCGCTGCGCGGGACGCCCGCGAGCTCCGTCGTTCGCTTCCGCGTGAAGCGCACGGGGGAAGAGCGCTGGTCGTTCGTCTCCGCCGCGCCGGTCGTCGATCGAGGCGGAAACGTCGAGCTCTCCGTCAGCGTCTTCCGGGAGTTCACCGAGCGCCGCCGGAGCGAACAGGCGTGGCAGTTCCTCGCCGATGCGAGCGCCGCCCTCGCCGCGTCACTCGATTACGAAGCCACGCTCAAGCAGGTCGCCGATCTGGCGGTGCCGACCATCGCAGACTGGTCAACCGTGGACGTCCTGGCGGCGGATGGATCGCTGGAGCAGCTCGCGGTTGCCCACGTCGATCCGTCGAAACGCGAGCTGGCGAAAGAATGGCGCCGGCGATGGCCGCCGCCGCGGGAAAGCATTCCGTACCAGGTGATCCGGACCGGGTTGCCCCAGATGCTGCCGGAGATCACCAAGGCGATGATAGAAGCCGGCGCGCCGGATCCCGAACAGAGACGGGTGGCCTTCGAGCTCGGCTTGCGCTCGGTCATGGTCGTGCCGCTCGTTGTCGGCAAAGAAGCGATCGGGACGCTGACGTTCCTGACCGCCGAGTCCGGAAGGCTCTACGGTAGCCAAGACCTGATCCTCGCCACCGAGATCGGGCGGCGCGCTTCGCTCGCGATCGAGAACGCGCGCGCGTACACCGAGGCGCGCGAGGCCGTGCGCACGCGCGACAATTTCCTCGCGATCGCCTCGCACGAGCTGAGGACGCCGATGTCAACGCTCAGCGTGCTCATCTCGTCCCTCGTCCGAGCCGCCGCCAGCGGGCGGCTCCTGAAGCTGAGCGCCGACGCCCTCAGCGAGCGCATGCTGCGGGCGGAGCGGCAGATGACGCAGCTCGGGCGTCTCGTCGATCGCCTCCTCGACGTGAGCCGATTGTCCACGCGCGATCTCTGGCTCGAGCGCGAGCAAACCGACCTCGCCGACCTCGCGCGCGACGTGATCTCACGCTTCGAGGACGCCGCGGCCGAGACCGGCAGCCGGATCGAGCTCAAGGCCGCGGGTTCGACGGTCGGTTGGTGGGACCGCAGCCGCCTCGATCAGGTCGTCACGAACCTCGTGGGGAACGCCGTGAAGTACGGGAAGGGCGCGCCCGTGACGGTCTCGGTCAGCTCTGGCAGCTCGGGCCACGTGCGGCTCACCGTGCACGACGCGGGCCCGGGCATCCCGCTCGAGCACCAGGAGCGGATCTTCGGCCAGTTCGAACGCTCCCCGGACGCGGAGAACATCCCCGGCATGGGTCTCGGCCTGTGGGTCGCGAGACGGATCGTGACGGCGCACGGAGGCTCGATCAACCTCGACAGCGTTCCCGGCGAAGGCGCGACGTTCAGCGTCGTGCTTCCCGTCGGTACACAGCCGGCCCAAAACTTGCCGGGCCAGACCTGAGGACAGATGGTGTCTGTATGACGAGCGTCGCTGCTGCCTCCATGGAGCACATCCTGGTCGTCGAAGACGACAAGGCTCTCCGCGACAGCCTCCGCGAGGCCCTCGAGCTCGAGGGCTACGCGGCCGTCTGCGTCGAGCACGGCAAGGCCGCGCTGGAACACCTCGCGACAGGCGCCCGGCCCTGCGTCATTCTGCTCGACCTCATGATGCCCGTGATGGACGGGTGGACCTTCCGGCAAGAGTTGTTGAAGCACAAGTCGCTGGCCTCGATACCCGTGATCGTCATGACGGCGGCGACGCCCGCACGGGTCGCCGCGATCGCCGCGCACGTGGTCCTCTACAAGCCCCTGCACATGGGCAAGGTGATGGCCGTCGTGCAACAGCACTGCCCCGACGGCGCCGCTTAGAGCGCGAGCAAGAACGCCAGCAGATCGTCCTTCTCGCCCTGCGTGAGGTGGTCCTCGAGGATCAGATTCAGCAACCGGCCGTCATGGAAGTGCGGCGGCGAATCTTTGATGTACTTCTGCTCCGGCGGCTTCTGCTCCGTCGGCGCAGGCGCGGGGCTAGCCGGCGGGTACCGACTCGTCGCCGATGACGGGCGGCGACGTCTCGCCGCCGACGCGTGCGACGCTCATGTCCAGCGTGACACCGAGGGCGATGCCCTGGTCGTCGATAGTGACGGTGGCCGAGACGACGTCGACGCGCGCCCGCTCGAGCGGAACCAGCGTCGCGGGCAGCTCGAATTGCCGCCCGAGTGACGTCGCCACGTCCCACGCCAGCCTGTCGCTGCGCGCCTCCAGCGCGCGGTTGACGATCGCGACGATCCCGCGATCGACGAAGCCCGGCAGCCTTTCGAAATCCGCCTGCTCGATCTGGGGCCGGAACAGCAGGCGGGTCGCAGCGCCGCTTCCGACGACGATCGGACGTATCAACACCTGCAGATGCGTCAGCCTCACGGTGACCGGCACGATCGAAATCGGCCAGCGCATTGCGCCCGATGTCGCCAGTCGCACGCCTTCGCCGGGGATGATGTCCAATCGGTATGCGCGATCGATCGTCACCCACCGCCTTTCGCTGCCACCGTCGTCATCCAGCAGCACGGTGATCGGCAGGATCTCGCCCAGCATCCGGCGCAGCGTCACCTCGTCCAAACGAACCCCGATGTCCATCCTCGGCCTCGCCCCCCATCCTGATTCCTCCCGGGCCAATCCCGCCTAGGGCGAAGGAGTAAAACGAACGCGCGCCTATTCGCGCCTGACCTCGGCGCGCAGCGAGGCCATCGCGCCGAGGTTGCTCACGATGAACGGCACACAGAAGTTCGCGGCGATCTTCAGCAGGACGTGAACGTCGACGTCGCCGCGCACGATGCTGCCGCCGAGGTTGACGGCGGTCAGCAACGAGCCGACGACGACCGCGATCAGGACGCAGCGGCGAAAGACCGCTGGCCGGCGAGCGCTTCGCCAAAGGTCGCGCAGGAATCGAGACACGCGCCGGCCATGCTACTCGGCTTCAATGCCAGTTGCTGATCTGGACGTCGCTCGGGCTTGGCGCGCCTTTGCCGGTCTCCACGAGCGCCTTGAGGCTCATGAGGAAGGTCGCCCACTTCGTGCTGCAGTGGTGCGTGAACTCGGTCGCTTCTTTCCAACCCGAGTGCTTGAAGAGCACGACGCAGTACTCGTCTTCCTGTTTGAGCTCGAAGCTGACCTTGGTGCCAATCCATTCCGCGGGCCCCTCGATCGTCTGCCAGAGCACGCCGGCGGCGGGACGCAGCTCGAGCACCTTCATGTCGGCGCCGCCGATTTCGCGGCCGTCGGGGTGGTTGAAGCGGAACTTGATGACGCCGCCGACCTTGCTGTCGCCTTGCGTGCTCGTCGTCCACCAACCCGCCAGCCCGTCGAGCGTCGCCAGCGCCCGGTAGACCTTGTCCGACGATGATTTGATCCCAGCGCGATGCAGAATTTCCATGGCTCGTCTCCTCGTTTGTCGTTTCGCACTCGATTGCGTGCGATGGAGACAGCTTGGCGCCGGCAGGTCGAAGGGTGGGAGTTACAAGCGTGGCGGGATTCGTTGCGGTCGCGCAGTCGCGTGTCGCGCTACCAGCTGAGATTCACGAGCGGCATCAGGAAGCCACGCGTGGGTATCTGGAGGGCGAGCGCGCGGGGAGGCGCCACAGCCGGCGGCGCGATCGCGGCGCCCACGTCCACTGGCGCGGCGATGCCGCCGCCCTCGGGGACAATCTCTTGCTTGCCAGCTTGGTAGCCGATCGCCGCGCCGATGGGCGAGAACACGAACACGCCGGCGATCCCGGTCATCGCGGCCATGAACTCGCCGGTGTCGTCCGGTCC
>DATMZL010001465.1:0-6840 GCA_035607075.1 Polyangia bacterium | reverse complement strand
GATGGCGCAACTCGCGAAGGAGCCGCCATGATCTCGCCGACCACCGATTCCAGGATCCGAAATACTTTCGTCGCCGGCGCCTGCGCCGCGCTGCTCGTCCTGCCCACCCTGGGCTGCGGAATCAACGAAGACATCCCGTCCGGCGGAGGCGTCGGTGAGGTCACGCCGGAAGGCGACACGGGCGGCGTCGAGCTGGCGCTGACGTCGGTGCCGGCGATGGTCCAGTGCGTGAGCGTCACGGTCACGATCGGCACGCAGACGACGACGCGCAATCTCACGGTCGCCGCAGGCGCGTCGTCAGCGACGTTGAGCCTGGGCCAGCTTCCCTCCGGGACCGCGACGTTCCGGGGCAACGCGTACAACGTCGCCTGCACGGGGCTCGCCGGCGCGACCCCCGCCTACGTTGCCGACGCGGCGACCGCGACGCTGCGCCCGGGCGTGGTGACGACGCTGGAGATGGTGTTCCGACCGAATAACCAGGTCACGGTGAGCGCGAACTTCCTGACCAACGTCGCGGAGGTCGGCGTCGGCTGGTTCGCGTCGATCGCGCGCATGGTCGACGGCACGGTCCGTTTCTGGGGCGGAGATCCGGTCCTCGGCTTCCAGCCGATCGCAGGCCCGGTGCCCGCGTCGGCCGGCCTCACGAACGTCGTCCAGGTCGGGCTGGGACAGAACATGGGATGCGCGCTGAAGACCGGCGGCAGCGTCACGTGCTGGGGCTACGTCAACGATCGCAACTCGTTCATCCAGCCGACCCAGGTCAACTTGCCGGGCGCAGCGGTCCAGCTGGCCGTCGGTCTGGAGCACGCGTGCGTGGTGCTGCAGTTCGGCCAGGTCCTGTGCTGGGGAAACGAAAACTCGCACGGCGAGCTGGGCAACGGAAGCACCGCGCTTGTCCCGTTGTCGGCGCCGGCGACGGTGCCGCTGAACAGCCTGGCCGGCGTTGGGAAGCTGGCGCTGGGGCCGGACACCAGCTGTGTGATCGACAGCAGCGGGCGCGCGACCTGCTGGGGCGACAACTCCGAGGGGATCTTCGGCAACAACTCGACGGCGTCCAGCTTCGCGCCCGTGAGCGCGGCGGTCGGACTGGGCGCCATCGTCGACCTGAAGCTGGGCGGCGGGCACGCCTGCGCGGCGCGCGCCGACGGGGCGGTGTTCTGCTGGGGCGCGAACTTCTCGGGCCAGGTCGGCGACGGAACGACGGCGACGCGCCCGGTGCCGGTGCAGGTCCCCGGCCTGTCGCAGGTCACGCAGGTCGCGGCGGGCCGCGCCTACTCGTGCGCGGTCACGCAGAGCGGCCAGCTGTCGTGCTGGGGCTCGAACAGCTCCGGGCAGCTGGGCGATGGAACCGGGCTGGATCAGCTGTCGCCCGTGCCGGTGCTGTCGGGCGTCGCGGCGATTCGCAGCAACTCGTCTTTCCACAGCTGCGCCGAGATGCAGGACCTCACGATCCGCTGCTGGGGCTTCAACGACTCCGGGCAGCTCGGCACCGGCGCGTTCGCGAATAGCTCGGTGCCGGCGCCCGTGCGGCTGCAGTAAAGGGCGCCGGGCCTCAGACTTCCGCCTTCAAGCGGTCGACCTGGGCGCGATAGCGCGCTGCCGATTCGCGCAGCGCGTGGCGCGCCCCGTCGACGGTGAGGCGCGCGCCGACCTCGACGGCTTTGCCTTCCAGCACCTTGTAGTCCTCGAAGAAGCGCATCATCTCGGTCACGACGTGCTTGGGCAGCTCCTCTACGTCGCGGTAGTCGCTGACCGCCGGATCGTTCACGTGCACGGCGATGATCTTCACGTCCACGCCGTGCTCGTCGCGCATCTGGAAGCCGCCGATCGCGCGCGCCTGGAGGATCGCCAGCGGAACCACCGGGTCCTGCCCCAGCACCAGGACGTCGATCGGGTCGTCGTCCTCGGCGTACGTGCGCGGAACGAAGCCGTAGTTCGCGGGGTAATGCACAGCTGAATAGAGGACGCGATCGACGCGCAGCAGACCGGTCCGCTTGTCCAGCTCGTACTTCGTCTTGCTGCCGTGAGGCACCTCGATCACGACGGGGAAGACGTCCAGCGCGTCGTCTGCGGGCAGCGGGATGTCGTGCCAGGGATGGGCCATCGAACGTCCTCTGAAGAATTTAACCACTATGATGGCGGCCTTGGACGATCTGCCGGCGCCCTCGTCTTTTCTGTCCAGCCGGTGGTCGCGGGACAGCCTCCTGACCGGCCATCCCGCGCAGCTCTACGACGGCGCGATCGTCCGCCACATCGACGAGGTCGCGCTGGACCTTCTCATCCGCGATCTCGAGACGACGACCGGCCCGCTGCACGTGGGCGCGGGCCGCATGGGCGTCTACACCTGGGACATCGCCTGCACGGCGGCCGACGGGCCGTTCGTCCTGCAGGTGCCGCTCGTCCTCGATGCGCCCGGGACGCGCGGCCGCGCGAAGCGCGACGTGCCCCGCCACAACGTCGACAACCTGCGGTCGTTCATCGCGCGCGGGCTGAAACGATTCGCCGTCGCGCCGATCGATGTGCTGACGCTCGCGGAAGGCGTGCCGGCGGCGCGGCTCGCCGCCCTCCCCGACCACCACCCGATCAGCTTCGGGTACGGGTCGCTTCACGTCGAGCTCACCGACGGCGCGCTGTCCTGGCTGGTCGCGCTGGGTCCTGTCGCGACCGCCGATCTGCTCGCCGAGATGATCGCGGCTCTTGTCTACCACTACGATCCCGACGCCGGCGGCGGCACCGCGATCACAGACGTCGTCATCAACGACGGCGACTTCCACGTCCGGCGTCGAAACGACGGTGGGTTCGACGTGCGCCTCACCGCCGCGCGCCGGCGCGAAAGCGGTATCGCCCCCAGCCTGCTGCTTCTCTACCTGATCCAGATGATGGCGTACGAGGACTGGACCATCGACGGCAGGCTTGTCGGCCTCCCGACGCTGGCGTCGAATCCGTCGGTGACGTTCGCGGGCGTCGTCCGCGGCGTCGCGTACCGCTGCCGCGATCTCGGCGAACCGGCGGACGCCGGCGTCGCGCGCGCACGCCGCTGGATCCACGACTTCGGCCGTTCGCGCGAGGGCCGCGCCTACCGCCCGTGGGTCGACCGGTTCCTCGACGGCGGGCTGCCACTCGCGTTCGGCGGCGATCCGCGCGAGCGCTGGTGGCGGCTCGTGCACTCGCGGACGAAGCTGGGCGTCCTGGACTTGCGCGCGCGCCAGGATCCGACGGCGGCGCCGGCACGCGTGCTGCGGTCGTTCATCGATCGGCTTGCGCGCGAGATCGGCCGCGCCCCCGAGAATGACGGCGCTGCCACGCGCATCAACGACCTCGGGCGCGACGATCTGCTGCGGCTGCTGGAGGAGGCGCAGGTCGCCGCCGGATCGCGCGGCGGCGTCGTCGACGATCTGCTCGCCCGCTGGCCCTTCCGCGGTCTCGACCATCTGGTGGCGCAGGTTCCGGGCGCGCGCAGCCTGCGCCGCCTGAAGAGCCGCCTCGTGTTCGGGCGCGTCCTCGCCGAGGACGATCAGGGAACACTCGCCGGCCTGGGACCGGCGTCCGGCGACGGCGACGCGTCCCGCCCGCTCGCCAACCCGGAGGCATTCGGCGGCCCGTCGCTGCCGTCGTCGCTTCACGAGGCGGCCGTCCGGACCTTCCCGACGTTCGAGGCGTACATGGACGCGGCCCTTCACGACGCGCGCTGGGGCTACTACGCGCGCCGCGTGTCGATCGGGCGCGGCGGTCACTTCATCACCAACCCGGAGTCGTTGTCGCCGCGCTACGGTGGCTGGATCGCGACCTGCGCCTTTCGTCTGTGGCGCGACATGATCGCGCACGGCGAGCTGTCCGAAACGGACGCGTTCCCGATCGTCGAGTTCGGCGCGGGCAACGGGCGCCTCGCGCGCGACGTCGTCGACGCGGTCGCGAAGCAGGCCACGGTCAACATGGATGACACGTGGCAAACGTTCGCCGCGCGGCTCGCGTACCGGATCTACGAGACGTCGCCGTCGCTTCGCGATCGACAGCGCGCGCTGCTCGGGAACGCCGCGCGCGTCGACGTCGGCGCCGGCGACGCGCGCCGCCCCGGCGAGACGCTGGCGCGCGACTTTCCCGGCGGCCTGCGGGGCCTTGTTCTGACGAACGAGGTCCCGGACGCCTTCGGCGTGCACAAGGTGGCGCTGACGCCGGATGGCGAGGCGCGCGCCGCGCTGGTCGTGCCGCGCGTCGAACCGGCGCTGCGCGACGCTGTGGGCGCGGATCTCGCGCGGCGAATCGACGATGCAGACGCGTCGGTGCGCCGGACGTTCGGGTTGCGCGCGAACGCCGCCGATCTGTATCTGGACGGCGAAACGTGGATGGCTGTGATGAATGCGGTCGCGGCGCTTTCGTCCGACGCCGACGAAGCTGACGCGCGCGTGGGCGCGCTCTGGTTCGAGGAAGCCTACGTGCCGGCGGCCTGCGTTCCCGAGCTGGCCGCCCACCTCGCCGCCAACGCCGCGCAGTACGCGACCGCCCTCGCCGCCGAGGATTCGGGCGTCGTCGCGTACGTGAACGTTCACGCCGGCCGTTTCGTTCGCGAGCTCGGGTCGTCGCTGGCGGCGGGCTTCGTCATCACGATCGACTACGGCGACACCACCTGGGGCCTCGTCCAGGGCGCTCGCCGCGGCGACTTCCCGTTCCGCGTCTACGGTGACCAGCAGGACTTCTTCCCGCGACCGAACGATCCCTATGCCGTCCCCGGGACGCAGGACATGACGGCGGACGTCAACTTCACCGATCTCGCCGCCGCCGGCGCCGAGGTCGGCCTTCGCCTGGTCCACTTCGGCCCCGAACGTGACCTCTGCGGCGACGATCTGCCGGCCCTGCTGGCCGCGGCCGCCGACGGTGATCCGGTCGCCGAGTTCCTGGGCAACCCCGTGTTCAAGGTGCTGGTCCTCGGGACCCGAACGGCAAACGTTATCGCGGGCCCGCTGCTGTCGCCGTTGCCACTGGCGGCCCGGGAGCAGGACGTCCCCAAGGCGCGCCGCACGCGGATCGCGGGCATCGAAAAGCGGCTCATCGCCCAGGCCCTCCCCGATTCCTGAGTTCCGTGATCATTCGGGCGCGCAGCGGGAATGGTTCCGAGGGTGCAGCTCGCCGGTTTTGTTAGTTTTATTATTTTTTAGGGCGCTCTCGAGAACCCGACCCGATCGCGGCTGACGCGCTACTGCACTTACAGCGAGTCCTGTTTCACGACTCGCGGGACGCGCGACGACACAACAGCCCGTCGAGGTGAGCGCCATGAAGAGTTGCACACTGATCTTCTTCGCAGCCGCTGCTCTGGTCGGCGGATGCGTCGGGAAAGTCGGCGAGAGCGGTGCCGGAGGATCCTCGTCGACGGGGACCGGCAACGGCTCGGGTTCCGGTTCAGCCGGCAACACGGGGACGCAGGGGATGGCGGGCGCCGGCAACACGGTCGTGAGCGGCGTCGGCGGCAACGCCGGCAACGGCTCGGTGATCACGGGCGCGGCCGGCGGCGGCGTCACCTTCTGCGACACGCGCGGCATCGCCGTGACGTCGCAGGTGCCGCGTCTGACGAACGCGCAGTACGACCGCGTGATCAACGACCTGCTGGGCGTGCAGACGCTGACCGGCGCGAGCGGCGTGCAGCCGTCGACGATCCTGGCGACGGATCAGGCGGGCGGTCTGACCGACCTCGGCTGGAGCAGCTACCAGACCGTCGGCGACATGATCGCCACCCAGGTCATCGGCGACGCCAACTTGAAGAAGAACTTCATGGCGTGCACGCCGACCGGCGACGGCAAGACGTGCTTCCACGACACCATCCTCAAGTTCGGCCGCAAGGCGTTCCGCCGGGCGTTGACCACCGACGAGATCGCCGCGTTCGACAAGATCGTCAGCGACGGCCCGACCATCACGCCGACGGGATCGCTCAACGAGATCGCGCAGACGCTCCTTTACGCGTTCCTGGTTTCGCCCTCGTTCCTGACGCGCGCCGAGATGAGCCAGACGGCGGACACGTCGGGGAACTACACGCTCACCAGCACCGAGGTGGCGCAGCGGCTCTCGTTCATGCTGTGGGGATCGATCCCCGACGACATGCTGAACACGGCGGCGGACAACAACCAGCTGTCGACGCCCGCGCAGATCCTCCAGCAGGCGCAGCGCATGTTGATGAGCGACAAGGCGCGCCTCAAGATCGCCGACTTCCACCGCTACTACATCCTGATGGGCCCCAACACGCGCTGGGACAACATCAACAAGGACACCACGCTGTTCCCGACGTTCGCCTCGTCGCTGGTCCCGACGCTGATGGCCGAGGAGGAGAAGTTCTTCGACGCCGTCGCGATGGTGAAGAAGGGGACGTTCCAGGACCTGTTCCTCAGCCCGACCGCGTTCGTGACCGCGTCGACGGCGCCGCTCTACGGGCTGTCGGCGTCGGGGTTCGGGACCGACTTCAAGGAGACGACGCTGGACGCGAACCAGCGGCCCGGCTTCCTGACCCGGGTCGGCTTCCTGAACGCCTACGCCTACTACAACCGCACGTCGCCGATTCACCGCGGCGCCTTCATCATGAAGCAGGTGCTGGGCACGCCGATCGGCACGCCGCCGCCCGGCGCCGAAGCGACGATGCTGCCGCCCGCCTCGGCTGACCTGAACACGAACCGCAAGCAGGTCGACGCGCAGACGACCGGCGGCGTGTGCGAGTCGTGCCACCACAACTACATCAACCCGGCCGGCTTCGCGATGGAGAACTACAACGCGGTCGGCGCCTGGCAGACGCAGGAGCAGGCGAACGGCGTGCCGATCGACACCACGGCGGACGTGGCCCTGGACGGCGCGATCCAGCAC
>DATMZL010000547.1:0-2949 GCA_035607075.1 Polyangia bacterium | reverse complement strand
CGTGACGTTGTCATTCGCGTCGATGATGAACGTCATTTCGATCATCAACTTACCCGCGAAGCACGTCGCGAAGACACGGCCGGCGGCCGCGTCGTGGACCAACAGCCAGGGCGGCTTCGCGTCCACGGCGACCGCCGGCAGACGCGTCGACGAGAAGTGTTCCTTGGTGATGACCTCCGGCTCGGGGCCGGGATCGTGGTGAAAGGCCGTCGCGATCAATCCACCGACGAGCATCGCGATCCCGAGCGCGAGGCGGCGGTTCGAAGGCTTGTCCGTCCCGCGACCGCGGCGGCGCCTGAGAACGCCCAGACCGGACGCGGTCGTGACGCCTCCCAGCAGCAGCAACGCAAGCGAGACGGTGCGTAGCACCTCCTGCCCTGCCGACAGCTCCGGCGTCGTCGGCACGCGCGTTACCCGCGGCTACGTCGCGCGGCCGTTGCCGCCGTTTCCGCGGCCTTCCGAGAACAGCGCCTCGATGCGCGCTGCGTTCGCCGGATCCAGCTTCGTCTTCTCCTTCGCCAGCCGCAGCACGTCGCGGCCCACCAGCCGGTACAGCGCCAGCAACTCGGGCGCGCGCGCCTCCAGCGTCTTCAGATGCCGCTCGACCGACGAGACGTCGCCGCGTTCGACAGGTCCGGTCAGCGCGCCCGGCAACCCGAGCTGCGCCAGGTTGTGCACGACGCTGGTCAGCAGCGGGATCAGCGCGGGCAGCGCCTGATCGGGCGGCACACCTGCGCGCACCAGCAGCGTCTGCGCCGTGTCCGCCAGCGCGACGACGTAGTTCGACGCCATCACCGCGCCCGCGTGATAGAGCGCGAGGTTCTCCGCATCGAGAAACACCGCCCGCGCGCCCAGCGCGCGCACGATGCGTTTCGCAGTCGCGCGCGCCGGCTCATCGCCCTCGATCCCGAACGCGACCTCCTTCAGAGCCTCGACGGCCACGCGCGGATCGGCCAGCGACACCAGCGGGTGCAGTGTTCCGACGGCGCGCACGTGCGGCAGCGCCGGCGCCAGGATCGTCCGGGCCGGGTTGGCGCCCGACGTGTGCAGCACGATCTGCGTCGGGCGCAGGCGTCCCTCGCGCGCGAGCCGCTCGGCGACCTCGGGCACGCGCTCGTCGCGCACCGAGATGATCACGACGTCCGACTCGCGGATGATCTCCGGGATGTCGCCCGTCGACGCGACGACGCCCGAGATGGCGCGCGCCGCATCGGACAGCTCGACCTGGCGTCCGTGCAACCCGATGACGGGGACGGCGGCGCGCACCAGGCGCGCGGCCAGCGCCGTGCCGACGACGCCTGCTCCCATGATGAACACCGACGGTGTCGGCTCGGCCGGTCCCTCGGAGAGGACCCGCGCGTTCACTTCCGCTTCGGACATGTAGCTCATGCGAGCCCCTGGTATAGCCCTTTTCGCAGTATGTAGTCGAGGACGGCGCGCGGCACGAGGCCCTCGACGGATTTCCCGGCCGCGAGCGCGGCGCGGACCGCGCTCGAGCTGACGTCCGGCATCGTGACCGCCGAGGCGGCCGCCTCCGCCGGCGCGCCCGCGCCGGGACGGCCGACGACAATGAACGGGATCGTGCGCGCCAGCTCGTCGCCGCGGTACCAGCTGGCGACGTCGCGCTGCAGATCGCTGCCGATCACCAGGGAGAACGTGTGCTCGGGGTGCAGCTCGGCCAGACGGCGGACCGTCCGCAGGGTCAGGCTGCGGCCGCCGATGGCGCGCTCGACGTCGCTGACCTGGACGCGCGGGCCCAGCGCGACAGACGCCAGCTCGCACATCGCCAGTCGATCATCGAACGCCGCCAGCGGCTTCCCGAAGGCGTGCTCGAACGCGGGCACGAACCAGAGCGCGTCGACGGGCGCCGTCTCCAGCACGTAGAGCGCGACCAGCTGATGCGCGACGTGGGGCGGGTTGAAGCTTCCCCCGAAGAGGGCGACGCGCATCGTTTACGGGCCGTAGTCGGGAATCAGCGCCGGCTGCCGCAGCTCGGCGAACGCGCGCTCGAACGGGACGAACGTCGCCTCGATGTCCGCGAGCGGCGCGCCGGCGTCGATCGCGATGCGGACCTCGGCGCTGCCCGTCAGCAGATCGATCGCGGGCGGATCGGCGACGAACTCATACGGTTCGGCGCGCCACCGGAAATCATCGCCGCCCAGCTTACGTGCCGCCGCGATCAACGCGACGCCGGTCCGGTAGGGACGGAACGCCGCCGGGTCGGTGATGTGCAGCTGCACGCCGCCGCACCCCTGGCCCGCGAACTTGTGGAACGTCGGCCGGAACGCGATCGGCCGCAAGCGCAGCCCCGGCAGCCGCGCCTCCGCGAGCGCCGCCGCCCACGCGTACCCGTCGAGGAAAGGCGCTCCGACGATCTCGAACGGCCGTGTCGTCCCGCGTCCCTCGGAGACGTTCGTCGCCTCGAACAGGCACTGGCCGGGATAGACAAGCGCCGTGTCGGGCGTCGGCATGTTGGGCGACGGCATGACCCACGGCAGCTGCGTCTGCGCGAACGTCATCGCGCGCTGCCAGCCGCGCGCCGGGACCACCGTCAGGTCGCAATCGAGCGGCCGCGCAAAGCGCGCGCCGCCCCACGGCATCCCCGCCGCCACCAGACGCGCGATCTCGCCGATCGTCAGCCCGTGGCGCACGGGGACGGCGCCCAGCCCGACGAACGACGTGCACTTCTCCTGCACGGTGCCGCCTTCGATCGCGACGCCGCCCAGCGGGTTCGGCCGGTCCAGCACGACGACCGCGACCTGGGCGCGCGCCGCGGCGCCCAGCGCCAGCGCCATCGTCCAGACGTACGTGTAGTAACGGCTGCCCACGTCGGCCAAGTCGATCAACAGGAGATCGATCTCCGCGAGCTGTTCGGCGGCAGGGGTGAGCGCGTCTTTGGTTTTGCCATACAGGCTGAAGATCGGCGTCTTGCCCTCGGCGGCCTCCGAG
>DATMZL010000444.1:0-4193 GCA_035607075.1 Polyangia bacterium | reverse complement strand
TGTCGTTGTCGCGTTTAATGAACGCGGGTCCGTCGAAGTTCATTGCGCTGAGGATGCGGGCGATTTTTGGGCGCATGTTGTCGTCGTCGGCCGAGATCAGCATTAGGCGCAGATCTTCCGCGCGGTGCTCGTGGTAGAAGCGGACGAGGTCGGGCATCTCTTCGCGGCACGGCTCGCACCAGCTGGCCCAGACATTCACCAGCACCGCTCGAGCTCCGGGCGCTTTGATCGCCGCCATGATCGCGGGCAGCTCGGCGACCTCGACGCGGGGGCCTGCGCCGGCGTCTGCCGCAGCCAACATCGCGACGAGCAGCGCGGGCGTCATCACCAGGGGCATCGGCGGGGAATTCTAACTGCTAATCTTTCATCTGCATGCGCGAGGCGCGAGCAAAGGCAGCGGGCGCCGGGGGGTCGATGGCCGCGACCCAGGGCGCGACGCCTCCCGCCTGGCTGGGGCGATCGCGCTGGCGCCTGCTCCGCGACGTCGCGGGCGGTTTCCGCCAGAACTGGGACAAGCTGGTGCACCTCGTGTCGCTGCTGGCCGCGTACGTCCGCCCGGGGCTGGTGCGCCGCCGGCTGGAGCGCCTGCGTACGCTCGGCCACGTGGACGCGACGCCGACGATCGCGCAGCTGCTGGTCGCCGGCCGCGATCAGATGATGGTCAGCGCCGTCGAGGAGACGAAGCTTTTCTATCGCAGCCAGGGCATCCCGTGGGTGTTCCACAACCTGCGGCGTTTTCTCTCCGGCCCGGCGACGATGCTGGATCCGATCGGCCTGTTCGCGCCGCGGGACGCGATCGTGCACCACGTGCTGCAGACGTTTCATCGCCACCCGCTCTACGATCTGGTATTGCTGCGCGCGCACGAGGGCGGCGTCGAGGCGATGGCCGCGCAGGCGCAGCAGATCAACGAGGGCACGCATCGGCACCAGCGCGCGCTGACGTCGCTGATCGAGGACGGCGCCTACCACGCGCGCCTGCCGCGCGACATCGCGGCGTTCCAGGAGGACCCGCACCGGCCGGCCCGTCCGATCCCGTCGGGCCTGGTCGACCAGGCCGAGCTGATGCTGGCGATGGATCAGTTCAAGGACGTGGCCGGCTTCGTCCGCTACGCGTCGCGCCTGCGTGTCGGGCTCGGCGCCGCGATCGGCGCGTGGTTGGTGGCGGGTTGGGACGAGACGCTGGGCGGGCTGCTCGGGCGCAAGCTGGGGCCGCGGCGCGTGCGGCTCGAGGCGTGCGATCCCTCGCTGGTGGCCCGCCACGGGCTCACCGCATGGACTTTTCAGCGGAGTTGACCAGCTCCAGCATGCGCTGGCAGCCGGTCACGCGGTCGTCGCGCGGGTGCGTGCAGTCGATGCACCGTCCGTAGGCCAGCACCGCCGAATCCAGCTGGTTCCACTGGCTGTCCAGCTCGCTGTCGCGCGCGACGCACGCGCCGGTGCGCTTGGTGAGGCCGTCGAACGCGCCGGAGAGCTCGCGATCGCTTTCGCTCGCGTGACACGTCGGCGGCGCGCTCGTCTTGGCGCTGGTCTTCGCGAGCGCCAGCGCTTGCTTGTGCGCGTTGCGCAGCGAGATCGAGACCATCGCGATGTCGCGCGCCTCGCAGAACGCCTGGGGCGGGCGCGGCGCGGACGGCTCCTCGGGCGGCGGGATCACCGGGTGCGACTCGGGCGGCTTCGGGAACTTGGGCGCGGGCGGCGGCGGTGGCGGCTGGCGCGCGGAGACGAACACGACGACGACCGCGGCGGCGATCGCCGCCGCGATGACGCCGATGCCGATCGCCGTGCGCGGGCTGCCGCGACTCATTGCGCTCCCACCGTCTCCCACTTGCGCCGGCGAATCAATAGCGGCGCTTCAGCGGTTGGATCCGCATTTGCACAAGCAGCAGGAAGCGTTCCGAGCAAGGAGGCGTCAATGCCCGTCCGCTACAGATCCAGGACCGTGAAGAAGGAGACCCTGCAAACGGTCTCGCTGCTGACCCCGCACCTCGAACCCGGCGCGTCCGTCCTCGACGTCGGCTGCGGCGAAGGCTACGTGCTCGACGAGCTGGCCGCGCGCGGCGTCACGAACGTGCAGGGCGTCGACATCGTCGACATCCGCCGCAACAAGGACTACGCGTTCCACTTCTACGACGGCGAGACGCTGCCCTTCCCCGATCGCAGCTTCGATCTGGTCGTGCTGAGCTTCGTGCTGCACCACGTCCCCAACGAACGAAAGCTGGCGCTGCTCGAGGAGGCGCTGCGCGTCAGTCGCGCCAAGGTCGTCGTCGTCGAGGACACGCCGTCGACGGCGTTCGACAGGCTGATGAACCGGCGCCACGGCGAGTCTTACCGGCGCAAGATCGGCAGCACCGCGGCGTTCGGCTTCCTGACCCAGGGCGAATGGCGCTGGCTGTTCCGCGGGATGGGCCTGGAACCGGAGGCGCGTCCGCTGTCACGCTTCTGCCGGTCGATCTTGCAGCCGTTCGCGCGCACGGCGTTCATCCTGCGAAAGGCGCGCGCGTTCGTGGCTGCGTAGGACTGTCGAGGGCTCAACGGCCGGACGTCAGGCTTTCAACGCCGGCGGGTAGATGCCCGGCTGGGACCCGTCGATCACGGTCGCGCCGACGGCCTTGCGATAGAAGTCGACCGACGACGCCCAGCCGATGATCGCGTAGGCGTAACCCTGGGCGCGCATCGCGTGCAGCGCAGCCAGGACAAGCGCCGTACCGACGCCCCGCCCGCGCGCGCCGGGGTGAACCAGCTCGGGCCCGAAGAAGTCGCGGCAGGTCGCCTCGTAGCAGGCGAACCCGAGCAGCGTGCTGGTGGCGCGTTCGACCGCGACGAAGCACGCGAGCGGCATGCGCGCGAACGCGGCGTCGCATTCGGCGACCCACCCCTCCGAGCCGTGCTCGCGCGCCAGCTTCGTCACGTGCGGGCGCTCGTGCGCGAGCGCCCGGCGCACCTCGATCCCCTGCTGCGCCAGCGCTGTGACCGCCGGCTCCAGCGGCGGCAGCGCGTACAGCCGCACCAGCAGGTCAGACATTCAACCGTCGAGCGTGGTCATCCAGCCGTGCGTGTCAGGCTCGCGGCCGTACTGGATGCCGGTGATCGCGTCGAACAGGCGCCGCGAAATCTCGCCCGGCTCGCCGTCGTTGATCGCCATGTCCTCGCCCTTCCAGCCGAGCGCGCCCACCGGCGTGATGACGGCGGCGGTTCCGCAGCCGAACACCTCGCGCAGCTTGCCGGCGCGATGGGCGGCGATCAGCTCCTCCATCCCGATCGGTCGCTCGTGGGCGCCGAAGCCCCAGTCGCGCAGCAACGTCAGCACCGAGTCGCGCGTCACCCCGCCGAGGATGCTGCCACCCAGCGGCGGCGTCACGAACTCGTCGCCGATGCGCACGACGAGGTTCATCGTGCCGACCTCTTCAAGATAGGTGTGCTCGACGGCGTCGGTCCACAGCACCTGCGCGTAGCCGCGCGCCTTGGCGTCCTCGGCGGCGCGCAGGCTGGCGATGTAGTTCGCGCCGGCCTTCACGCCGCCCAGCCCGCCGGCCGCGGCGCGCACGTACTTGTCCTCGACGAGGATGCGCGCGGGCGTGAAGACCTTCTCGCCGTAGCCGCCGACCGGCGACGCGATCACGAAGAACACGAAGCGCTTCGCGGGGCGCACGCCCAGGAACGGCTCGGTCGCGATGATGGTGGGACGGATGTAGAGCGACGTGCCGGGCGACGACGGCACCCAGTCGGCGTCGGCGCGCACCAGCGACAGAATCGCCTCGCGCATCAGCGGCTCGTCGATCGCGGGGATGCAGAGCCGCTCGGCGCCGTCATGCATGCGCTTGCAGTGGCGATCGAGGCGGAAGAACCGGATCTTGCCGTCAGCGCCGCGGAACGCCTTGAGCCCGTCGAACATCTCCTGCGCGTAGTGGAACACCGCCGCCGCCGGATCGAGCGAGAACGGCGCGTAGGGAACGACGCGCGGATCGAACCAGCCGCGTTCGCTCTCCCAGTCGGCGATCGCCATGTGGTCGGTGAACGTGCGACCGAAGACCAGCTCGCTGTCGCTCGGACGCGGCTTTCGCGTCGCTGCGAGTTGCAGCTTGAATGACGGCGACGACGACGGCGACATGCCCGACAGGATAGATCGGGGTTGGTCCCGGTGCACGTCCCCACGCCGGACCCTCACCCTAACCCTCTCCCGCTTGCGCGGGAGA
>DATMZL010001107.1:0-3586 GCA_035607075.1 Polyangia bacterium | reverse complement strand
TTCCGCCGCCGCACCAGCACGATTCCCCCGCCCGTCTCGACGATGATGTCGACCGTCGCCAGCGGCGTCTTCGGCGGCTCTCTGCCCATGCCCCGACATTATCGTCATCGTCAGGCCGCGCGAAAGTGCGAGACGCGTGGCGCGTCCGCGTGGGCGCGCACCCGGCGCGCCGCCAGGTAGGCGGCGATCGCCCCGTTCAGCGCCAGCGCGACAACCTTGCCGGGCCCCGGCCGCCGCGCCAGCTCGTAGATCTCGAAGGGAATGAACGAGCTCGTGACGATCACCGTGAGCCATTCGGCCCAGTGCCGCCGCTCCAGCAGCCCAACGCCTTCGACGACGAACAGTGTCGCGTACGTTAGGCAGATGGCGCCGATCAGGTGAACGTCGCGATCGGTCAGTGTCAGAAAGCGCGCGAACGTCGCGCCGACCGCGTGATGTCCCGATAACGCGCCCGACCATCGCATCATATCCACGGCAGATTTGGCGACCCCGTCGGGCAGGCCCAGCAGCGCCGCGATCCCCACCATCGTCAGCACCGTCGCCTTCAGGATCTTGAACACGCCGATCGCGATGACGAGCCGACCGTGGCTGTGCGCGCCGTTCATGCGTCTACCAATATGGGAACCCTCAAAGGGTTCCCAAGCCCTCCCGCGATGGTACGCGGCGAGCGGAGCTCGCCGGCTTCCCACGCGATTTCTGGGTGCGCCCGCAACGTCACGCCACCACCTGGCGGCGGGACCGTTCGTGGCCAGGATCAGCCTCTGGCTGACTTTCCCGGGTGGGCCGCGTCGCCAGATCAGCAGGACACGGCAAAGGGAGATCCCTCATGTCCGAATCCTCCGAGACCGTCGCGTCCCCCGCCCCGACCGCGCTGACGCCGCACGAAGCCGAAGCGATCGCCACGCTGGGCTACATCTACGGCTACCCCCTGGTGTTGATGGACGTGACCCGCGCCGCGTGGCCGACGCCCGCCAACCGCTTCGCCCACGCCGCCGAATTTCCCGACGACAAGTTCACCGACGTCGTCAGCCCGAACGTCGACACGCTTTATTCGACGGCGTGGCTCGACCTCAACAAGGAGCCGATCGTCCTCGCCCTGCCGGACGTCGGGCGGCGCTACTACACCATGCAGCTGCTCGACGCGTGGACCAACGTGGTCGCCGCGCCTGGCACGCGCACGACCGGCAACGGCCGGGGCGCATTCGCGCTCATCGGTCCCGGCTGGAGCGGCGAGCTGCCTTCGACCCTCGAAGCGATCCAGTCACCGACGGGCATCGCCTGGCTGATCGGCCGGACATACACCGCCGGAAGGCGTGACTACGACGCGGTTCACGCCGTCCAGCGCCAGTACCGGCTGGTTCCGCTGCGCACGTGGCTGAAGACGGGCGACAGCGCGCCCCCGCCGGCCGCCGCCGCGATGCCGATGCGATCGGAGGGTGAGCCGCCCGTCGCTCAGGTCGACAAGCTGGCGGCCGGCGCGTTCTTCGCGCGCCTGACGCGCCTCATGAAGACCAACCTGCCCGCCACCGCCGACGAGCCGCTGGTGCGGCGGCTCGCTCGCCTGGGAATTGCGCCCGGCGAGCCCTTCGACCTCGCGCGATTGCCCGCTTCGATCGCCGACGCGATTGAAGGCGGTGTCGCCGCCGCGCGCGCCCGCCTTCATAGCGCGGGTCAGGAGGCGATGGGAAAGGTCGTCGACGGCTGGCGGATGCGCGTGGATCTCGGCCGCTACGGAACCGGCTACGAGCTGCGCGCCGCCATCGCGCTGATGGGCCTGGGCGCGAACTTGCCCGAGGACGCCGTCTATCCGGCGACCGACGTCGACAGCGCGGGACAACCGCTGTCGGGCGAGCATCGCTACCGGCTGCGCTTCGGACCCGGCGCGCTGCCGCCGGTGAAGGCGTTCTGGTCGCTGACGATCTACAACGACAAACACTTCCTGGTGGCGAACCCGATCGGGCGCTACGCGCTCGGGGATCGTGATCCGATTCGCGCCGAGCCCGACGGGACGCTGGAGGTTTTCATCCAGCACGACGATCCCGGGCCCGACAAGCGGTCGAACTGGCTCCCCGCGCCTGCCGATCGTTTCACGCTGGGCCTACGCCTCTACTTCCCGAAGCCGTCCGTCCTCGACGGAAGCTGGCGCCCACCGCCGGTCACGCGCGTGTGAACGAGGTCCGCTCTCGCGCGGACCTGCAGCTCGACCGCGTCAAACCTCGGTTTTGCGGCAGTAGCCATACCCACTGAACCCCGTGGAATGGTCTAATCTGGGCGCTCACACGAATGGATCTCGCCGGCATTCTCGAGGATCTGCCCGTGGCCGTCTGGGTGGGAACCGTCCCGGACGGAGCATCGGCGTACGCCAACCGCGCGTGCGCGAAGATCCTCGGGCGGCCGGTCGACGAAGCGCTCCCGATCGACAAGCACCCGGCAGCGTACGGATTGGTCGCGCGCGACGGGAGTCCGTATCCGGTCGAAGGCCTCCCCTTCTCGCGGGTCGTCCAGACGCGGGCGCCGGTCGTGGTCGACGACCTCGTGATCTGCCGCGACCGAGGCAACGTGTACATCCGCGCGATCGGCTCGCCGGTCGTCGCCGCCGGTGGCCGGCTGACGCACGTCATTGTCGCGTTCTTCGACATCTCGACGGAGATCGCGGCGCAGGTCGAGCGCGCGCGCGTCGAGGAGCGCCTGCGCTTCGCGTGCGACCACGCGCCGATCGCGATCTGGTCCACCGACGCCGCGGGCGTCATCACCATGTCCGAGGGGGCGGGGCTGGCTTCGCTGGGCGTGAAGTCGGGGCAGCTCGTCGGGCAGAAGCTGCTGGACGTGTATGGCGATCACCCGACGATCCCCAGCCAGATTCGTCGCGGCTTCGCCGGCGAGTCGTTCTGGTACACCGTCGAGGTCGGAGAGGCCGTCTACCACACCTGGCTCGCGCCGCTGCGGGGCCCGTCGGGCGAGGTGGTCGGGCTCGCGGGCCTGTCGCACGACATCAGCGAGCTTCACCGCCTGCAGCGGACGATGGTTCAGAACGATCGGGTGATGGCGCTCGGGACGCTGGCGGCCAGTGTGGCGCACGAGATCAACAACCCGCTCACGTACGTGCTGTCGCACGGCGCGGACGTGGAGCGGGAGCTGGCCGTGCTCGAGAAGCTTGTCGGCCAGCTCGAGGGGCCCGCCCTTCAGGACGCGAAGGCTTCGCTGCAGCGGGTGCGCGAAGGGTTCTTGCCGATCCGCTCCGGCACCGCGCGCATCGGCGCCATCACGCGCGACCTGCGCACGTTCAGCCGACCGGAAGAGAGCAGCCTGGGGCCGGTCGATCTCCGCGAGGTCGTCCTGTCGGTGTTGAAGCTCGTGGCCAAGGAGGTCGAAGCGCGCGCCCGTTTGGTCCTCGACCTGCACGAGACGCCGCCGGTCAGCGGCAACGAGGGGCGGCTGGTCCAGGTGGTGCTGAACCTGATGGTGAACGCGATGCAAGCCGTCCCCGTCGACGGCGCCATCGAGCACGAGATCGTCGTTCGCAGCGGCCGTGCGGGAAGCGACGCGTTCGTCGAGGTGTCTGACACCGGGGCAGGCGTGCCGGTCA
>DATMZL010001427.1:0-4778 GCA_035607075.1 Polyangia bacterium | reverse complement strand
TCCTGAAACAGCCGCACGCTGTTCGATCCGGCGGCGACGTCGGCCAGCTCGCTCATCAGCGCGCGCGCGACGCCGGCGGGGGCGCCCGGCCGCGACGCCAGCGGACCGATGCTGGTGACGGCGCCGCGCGGGTGAGCGAAGCCGACGCCGACGACCTCCGAGGACGAGCGCGCCAGCGCGCAGCCTTCGGGATCCAGATCGATGTAGGCGCGGCACAGCCACGCCGCGCTCTCACGGGTGGGGAAAGGGGGCGCATGGCCACGGCGGCGGTACGCCGCGCCGAACGCGTCGAACAGAATCCCGGCCGCCGCGTCTACATCCGCTTGGCCCAGTCGGCCCACCTGGATCATTGGAGCCTTGATAGTAGATTAGGTTCCTTGCTGCGCCAGAGGCTCACAGGGGCTCGCGGTCGCACGTCACGGAATTCGCGCTTGCACACCCAGCCCGCCGTCGATCTCGAAACGCAGCCAGCGTACGAAACCCAGCGTTTCACCGACCTGGATGTAGAAGCCGAGGTTGCGCATCACTTCGAACATGAAGCCGTTCGAGTTGCGGACGCCGAAGTCGTTGTCGTGCAGCATCGGATCGGGCTGTGCGGTGGCGTCGAACACGCCCTGGATTGTCGCGTAGAACTTGACCGGCAGCTCCGGATCCACCCAGTAGCGGACGCCGGGCGCGATCGCGAACTGATGCGACTTGGTGAAGTCGGTGGCGACGCCGAACCGCAGGTCGACAAGGACGTCCCAGTGGTCGACGAAGCCGAACGACGGTTGAACGTCCAGGAACACGGGAAGCAGGCCGGTGCAGACGCGCTTGCCCTGCATCCCGCAGTTGATGTTCTCCTGGTAAGGGAAGATGCCGCGGTAGCCGATACCGGGGAGCATGGCGATGCCCAGCTGGTACTTGTGCAGCAGCGAAGCCTGTCGCAGCTTGGGAAACTGCTTCGGCGGGCGCGTGACGCTGGGTGGCGGCTGGCCCTCGGAGGGATTCGCGGAGACGTCGGTTCCGGGCTGCGGCGCGGCCCCGGCCGGCGCGGCGCCGGCGGGCGCGTCGGTTGTATCGGTTGTCTCACCCTGGGCGGCGCGTGCCGATGCGGCCACCGTCAACCCGGTCCAGAGCGCGAGAGCGATCGCTGCGGAACGCATGCGGCCGCCAGTGTAGTAGAAACCGCAGCCCAGGCGAAGAGGGGGCCGCGCAGCAGATGTCGGCAAAGGGTGCCAGGGTGCAGGGTCTGAACGGTCGGAACGGTCGAGCCACTTCGCGCCGGCGATTTCTCGCCGCGGCGGGACGCCTGGCGGCCGGCGGCGCGGTCGCGTCGTCGCTGGGCCTGGGCGCGGCGCGGCGGGCGTTCGCGATCGGCGATCGGTCGCTGCTCCGGTTCGCGCGCCTGACGCTGCCCGGGCTGCCCGATCCGCGGCCGACCGCGCTGCGCCGCCTGGCCTGG
Organism: Polyangia bacterium; assembly: GCA_035607075.1. Lineage (GTDB taxonomy): Bacteria > Myxococcota_A > Polyangia > Fen-1088 > Fen-1088 > JADGRB01. Next base: position 3,334 of record DATMZL010001427.1, on the reverse strand, counting down.
GAGATCGTCCGCCGCACCAGCGTCTCGACCGCGTCCGACCCGGCGGAGATCCGGCTCAGCGATCCGACGTTGTTCCGGTACCCGTTCCTGGTCCTGTCGGGCGATCGGCGCTTCGCGCTGCCGCCCGAGTCCGACATCGCACGCCTGCGCCGCCACATCACCTACGGCGGCTTTCTGTTGATCGATTCGGCCGAGGGCCGCGCCGGCGGCGGCTTCGATGAATCGGTGCGCCGCCTGCTTGCGCAGACGCTACCCGGCGAGCTGCCGATCCGCGTTCCCGACAGCCACGTGCTGTGGAAGTCGTTCTACGTGCTGCGCGGCGCGCCCGGGCGGATCATCGCGTCGCCGATCCTCGAAGGCGTCGAGCGCGACCGCCGGCTGGCGGTCGTCTACACGCAGAATGATCTCGGCGGGGCGCTGGCGCGCGACGGCTTCGGGCGCTGGGAGCACGAGGTGGTGCCGGGCGGCGACGATCAGCGCGAGGAAGCGTTTCGGCTGGCGATCAACCTGGTCATGTACGCGCTCTGCCTCGACTACAAGACCGAGCAGGCGCACATCGATTACATCCTGCGCACCCGGCGGTTCCCGCGGTGAGGGCGCTGTTTCACCTGCCCGCCGGCTACAACGAGTGGCGCCTCGCGCTGGGTGCGACGGCGCACCTCGGGCGCGCGGTCGTCGCGCTGCTGTTCATCGCCGCCGGCCTGGCGATCGCGCTGTCGATGCTGTCACTCGCAGAGGAGCGACGCGGCCGCGGCCTGCTGCTGCTGGGCCTGCGCGTGCTGGGCGTGCTCGCCTGCCTGATCACCGCGCTGCAGCCGACGATCGAGCTGCGCCAGGTCACGCGGCTGCCCAACCGCGTGGCGTTGCTGGTCGACACCTCGCGCTCGATGGAGGTGCGCCCGCCCGACGGCGGTCCGTCGCGCGCCGAGCGGGCGGCGACGATGCTCGAGCGCGCGGCGCCGCGGCTGGCCGCCTGGCAGCAAGCCGGCCACGAGGTCGACGTCTACGGCTTCGGCGAAAACGTGTCGCCCGCGACGATGGCGTCGCTGCGCGAGCCGCCCGGCGCGGACGCGACCCGCATCGGCGAGGCGCTGGGCGACATCCGCGCGCGCTACGCCGGCCGCGACCTGGGCGCGGTGGTCGTCATCTCGGACGGCATCGACACCGGACGCATCGGCGAAGGACCGCTGGACGCGGCGACGCGGACGGCGATCGAGGCGCTCGGCGCGCCCATCCACACCATCGGCCTCGGCGAAAAATCGCTGCGCGATCTTTCGGTCGCCGCCGTTCTCGCGGATCAGTTCGCGTTCGTGCGCACGCCCGCCAGCATCGAGGCGGTGATCCGCCAGAGCGGGCTGCCCGACCGGCAGGTCGAGGTGACGCTGGAACGCGACGGCCGGCCCGTCGCCAGCCGCAGCGTCGTGCTGCGCGGCGATCGCTCGGAAGAGAAGATCGCGTTCGATTGGCTGCCCGATCACCCGGGCAACTTTGTGTTTCGCATCTCGACACCCGTGCTCGGGGGCGAGGCTCTGAAGATCAACAACGAGCAGTCGTTCGCGTTGAAGGTGATCCGCGATCGCGTGCGCGTGCTGCACCTTTCAGGGCGGCCGTCGTGGGACGAGCGCTTCCTGCGTTCGATGCTGCGCCGCGATCCCAACGTCGATCTGGTGTCGTTCTTCATCCTGCGCACCGAGAGCGACGAGCAGCCGTGGAACCGCAACGACCTGTCGCTGATCCCGTTCCCGACCTACGAGATCTTCGAGGAGCAGCTTCGTTCGTTCGACCTGGTGATCTTCCAGAACTTCAACTACGCGCCTTACGGCGTCGAGCCGTTCCTGCCGAACGTGCGCGACTACGTCGAGGGCGGCGGCGCGCTGGCGATGGTGGGCGGCGATCTCTCGTTCTCGAGCGGCGGCTACGGCGCGACCGCGCTGCGCGACGTGCTGCCCGTCGAGCTGCCGCCCTCGCCGCCGACGCTGACGGGCGCGGGCGACGCCGACCTGACCACCGACGCGTTCCGGCCGCGCCTGACCGCCGAGGGCCGCACCCACCCGGTGACGTCGCTGGTGCTGGACCCGCGCGAGAACGAGCAGCACTGGGGCAAGCTGCCCCCGCTGGACGGCATCAACAAGGTGCCCCGCACGCGCGCGGGCGCAACCACGCTGCTCGCGCACCCGACGCTGAAGAGCAGCGGCGACGGCAAGCCCGCGCCGGTGCTGGTGGCGGGCGACGCGGGGAAGGGGCGGACGCTGGCGCTGCTGACCGACAGCGCCTGGCACTGGGGTTTTCTCGCCGCCGGCGAGGGTGACGACGGGCGCGCGTTCCAACGCTTCTGGGAGAACGCCATCCGCTGGCTGGTGCGCGATCCGGCGCTGACGTTGCTGCGCCTCGAGCTCGACCGCCTGGAATACCGCCGCAACCAACCCATCGCCGTGCGCGTGCGCGCGATGCACGCCGACTACTCGCCTGCGCCCGACGTCGAGGTGGTCCTGACTGTCGTCAGCACAGCGGCTTCGGTCGACGCCGAACCGGTGCGCAGCCTGCACGCCACCACCGATGCGGACGGCGAGGCGCACGTGGACATCGGTACGCTGCCTCCCGGCGCCTACCGGCTGACGGGACGCGCCTCCATCGACTCCCGCCCTGTCTCGCACGAAGAGACATTCGTGGTGCGCGCCAGCGGCCCCGAGCTCGACGACGTCGCCGCCCGCGACAAGGTCCTGCGCGAGGTCGCGCAGGCGTCGGGCGGCAGTTATGCATTCGAGGAGCTGAAGGACGTCGCCATCCATCCGTCGCGCGAGGTCCGCGTCGGCCGTCAGCAGTCCGTCGAGATCTGGTCGGCGCCGCCGCTCCTCCTGCTCGGGGTTGCGCTGCTTGCGCTCGAGTGGACCCTCCGCCGCCGCATGGGCCACTCGTAGAACGTAATCGTGCTCGACGAGCTACCGCGCGAGCTCGCCCTCGACGCGCCGAACGCGCGTCCGCCGGTTCTTCCGGCTGAATAGCATCAGCATCGCCAGCGACGGTAACAGGCCCGTCGCGCCGAAAGCGCCCGACGCGACTGTGCAACCGACGCCCGCGTCCTCAGCCGGGCCTGGGTCTTCGCGGGTCTCCGGCGCGGTCACGTCCAGCATCGCGCGCCCGACGCGGCCGCTGCTGTCCGTCGCCGTGACAAGGATTGTCTGCGCGCCGATGATGCCCGTCAGATCCCAGTCGTAGGGCGCTTTCGTCGCCACCGCCGACAGCCCTTGCGGCATCACGAGGATCTCGACCTGCCGCACGGCGCAGTCGTCGCGCACGTCGACGCTGACTTTGAAGTTGTGCCCCTTCTTCTCGC
>DATMZL010000856.1:0-2126 GCA_035607075.1 Polyangia bacterium | reverse complement strand
CGTCAACGGGCTGCACGGCGTGGGCGAACGCCTCGCTGATCCCGGGTTCCGCTGCCCAATCGATCGAGATCCAGAACGGGCACACCGTTCACGTCACCGACGCCCGCACCGGCAACCACATCACCATCGACGCGGGCGGCGATCTCGAGGTTGACAGCGGCAAGACGTTCAGTTTCAACAACGGCGCCAGCACCGACATGACTGTCAATGGGACGTTCGGAGTGAGCGGGACAGCCGCCATGAGCGCGGGGACAGACCACATCGTCAACGGAACGTTCGTCATAAGAAGCGGCGGCGCGGCTACCTTGTTCGGCTCCGGCGCGACCATCACCGTCAACTCGGGCGGGAACTTCACAGTTGCGTCCGGCGGAAGCTTCACACCGGCTGGCAGCGCTGCGTCGTTGATCATGATCCAATCGGGTGCGACGGCGTCGATCGACGGCCCTGTCTCAGGTCTGGGCAATCTGACCGTCAACGGAACGCTCACGTCGTCTGCGAACATCACGCTTTCGGCACCCTCCGACCTTGAGGTTGGGGGCACCATGACGCTGACTGGAAGTGCAGTCCTCGTGACGGCGAAGACAGGCGTCGGCGTGGTCGGCAACATCAACAACGGCGGGACGCTGAAGCTCCAGGACACTGCGAAGTGGGGGATCGGCAACGCGACCACCGCAGCGTCGTGCTCGACCGGCGGCAGCTCTTGCGCGAGCGTCAACAGCGGCGGCACACTCGACATCGGCCCCGGGGCAGTAGTCCAGGGTTGGGGCGGAGCTGCGCTTAACACGACGGACGGCTACCTGATTGTCGCCAGCGGCGCGACCCTGAAGATCGGCTCGGCGAGCGGCATCGCCGCGCCGGGTACGAACTCCGGGAACGTGCAGACCAAGAACCGGACGTTCGACACGGGCGCGAACTACACCTATGACGGTGGCGCAGCGAACACAGGCACCGGGCTCCCGAGCACCGTCAACAACCTGACAATTGCCAATACGTCCGGCGTGGTGACGCCGACCGGTAGCCCGCAGACCGTCAACGGGACGCTGAACGTCACGTCGGGGTCGAGCCTGCAGAAGATCGGCGTCTTCACGCTCAACCTTGGAGCGGGCGGTGTGTCCAACGCAGGCACGATCGAGCTCCGCTCGGCGGCAGGGTGTGGCGTGATCGACACCATCACGATCCGCTCGACGACCACGAGCACTCAGCGCGCCTGGGCGGGCGCCGGCACGTTCACGATCGCCGATGCCGATATCAAGGACCAGGCCGGAACGGCAGCGATCACCGCGCTCAGCAGCACGAACAGCGGCAACAACGGCGCCAACTGGAACATCATTGCAGGCTGCACCGCGGACTCGACGCCGCCGACCTCGACGATCACCTTCCCGACCAACACGACCTACAGCTCGTCGACCTGGACGAGCGGAGGTGGGGCGATCACCGGGACTGCGAACGACAACGTCGCAGTCTCCAGCGTGGGCGTGTCGATCCAGGACGGCAGCGGCAACTACTGGAACGGGAGCGCCTTCGGGTCCGTCACCGAGGTGTTCAACGCCGCGACCAGCGCGGACAGCTTCGCGCACTGGTCCTATTCGTTCCCGGCCGCGAACATGACGAGCGGGCACAGCTATACCGTCCGCTCCAAGGCGACCGACACCTCGAGCATCGCGGAGACGTCGCCGCCGAGCGTCACGTTCACTTTCCAGAACGACGGCACGCCGCCGACTTCGGCGATCACCTTCCCGGTGAACGGCACCGCGTACAACGCGAGCAGCTGGACCGGGTCGGTCACCGGCACCGCCTCCGATACCGGCGGCTCCGGCCTGCAGAAAGTCGAGGTACAGATCAGCGACACGACGAATAGCACGCACTTCGACGGCACGAACTTCGTCTCTGGCGCAACCGGCTTCATCACGGCCACCGGGCCGACGCCTTGGAGCCAGACGCTCGCCGCCGCCAAGCTGACGACCGGCCACGGCTACACCGTGACGTCGAAGGCGACCGACAACGCCGCGAACGTGGAGTCGTCACCGCCAAGCGCCGGCTTCACGTATGACACCACCGCTCCGACCGTGACGATCGTCTCCGCTTCTCCGGGAACGATTGGCGCCGGCGGAACCTCGACAGTCACG
>DATMZL010001511.1:0-7290 GCA_035607075.1 Polyangia bacterium | reverse complement strand
GCGACCAGCGGCTCGCCGCCCTGGAACTCGATCGTGATGTTCGGGTTGGTCGAGCGCAGGATCTGGTCGACGGTCTTCTCGGCCAGCTCCGGCGTCATGTCGGTGTGGGTCGCGTCCAGATCGGCGCGCGAGGCGTGGCAGTAAACGCAGGTCTCGTTGCAGCGCAACGTCACCACCACGATGTGCAGGTTGGGGCCGTGGTGGATGAAGGTCTTGCGCGCGCGCAGCCGCTCCGCCGCCGTCGCGGACGACAGCTCGGAGCGGATGAAGTTGCGGCCGGCCAGCCGGGTCCACAGGTCGCTGCCGCGCTCGACGGTGCCCTCGGCGAACTTGCCGAACTCGTCACGCGACAGCAGCAGGAAGCTGCCCTCCTGGTTCGTGATCACCACGCGCTCGCCCACCTCGCGGTAGCGGAAGAAGGCCTGGAAGCGGTGGTCGGCCTTCCGGATCTGCGCCAGCATCATCGCTGCCGCGCGCCTCCGTGCTTGATCGTCGTCCCGAGCGCGTAGTTGCCGAGCTCGCCCGCGACACGCGCCTCGCGTTCGGGGGTCGGCGCCGTCAGCTGCACGACCCAGTGCTGCGGCTCCTCGCGCAGCGCGAACGTCGCGAACGCGCCGAATCGCTTGACCGCCTCGTCGACCACGGTGCCCGCGTAGACGTCCCGGTGAAAGCGCAGCTCGGTCACTTCTCCGCTTTCTTCTTCTTGTACTTCTCCTCCCAGGACTGCGCGATGCCCAGCGGATCCTCCAGCGCCTGACCTGTGAAGTCGAGCTTGGCCAGATCGTCCAGCGACGGCGACCCCATCGCCCCCGCGATCGCTTCCGTCGTCACCTGCTCGATCACCCTGCGGTTGTCCTGCGTGATCTTGTGGCGCCAGGCACACGACAGCAGCTCGTTCGCGAACTCGCCCGCCAGCGCCCGCAGCTGCGCGGCGTCGGCGCCCGCCTGCTTGGGCGACAGCGACACGCGCCAGCGGCCGGCGGCGGGCCGGTCGATCAGCACGTAGCAGCGATCGATGAAGATGTAGGCAGCGCCGTAGAGCGCGTCCAGCGGGTAAGCCGCCTCATCCAATTGCAGATCGACAGCGCCGCGCGCGAGATCGGCAGAGATCAGCTCCACCGGGAGCCCTTCGACCGATGTCTCGCTCATCAGTTGCTCACCGTGAGCGTGAAGGGACTGCAGGTGATCGCGCCGTTCGCGCGGAGGACGCGGACGAACACCGTCGGGACCGCAGGCGTTGGCGCGTAGCTGAACCCGGTCGGTTGGCCGCCGCCGAACACCTCCCAGTCGGTTCTGCCAGTGGAGATTCCCCCATCGGCGCAGGCGAGCGAGCCGAAGGCGCAGCTCGTGAGCACGTCGAACCTGAAGGCGTTTCCGGGGTTGGCCGTCAGCGAGATGCGCGGGTGATAGGTGGTCGCCGTGGTGTACGCGAACGTGACCTGGAACCAGGCCTCCTCGCCGGCGAGGGGCAGATTGCCGGAAACCTGTGTCTGGGCCCCAAGGGGAATGGTGCCCAGCCCGGTCGACGTGTTGCACGACTTCCCGAAGCCGTTGTCCTGGCACTCACATCCGATGCTGTACACGCCGTCCACGTTGACCCAGGTCGCCGCGCACGCGGTGATGGCGCAGGTGCCCGGGCCGATGTTGCAGGTCGTGGCGGCCGTGTGGTTCTGCGCGGGGCAGTCGGACGCGGAGCAGCAGTTCGCGTTGGGGATGCAGGAATTCGAGGCGATGCAGGTCTTCTGACCCGCAGGGCAGGTGCAGGAGCCGCCCGGACCGGTGCAGGTTTGCCCGGACACGGTGCAGTTCGCGCTGGTGCAGCAGGTCCCGTTCGGGATGCAGCTGTTGCTCGCCGGGCAGAGGAAGCTGCCCGCCGGGCACGCGCAGACGCCGCCCGCGCCGGAACAGACCTGCCCCGTGGCGGTGCAGTCGGCGGTGGTGCAGCAGGTGGCGTTCCCGATGCAGCTGTTCGACGCCGTGCACGTCCGCTGGCCCGCGGGGCAGCTGCAGCTGCCGCCGGGGCCCGAGCATGTCTGACCGGCGAAGCCGCAGTCGCCGCTCGTGCAGCAGGCGGCGTTGGGGATGCAGCTCAGCGAGGCGCCGCAGAGCTTGCTGCCGGCCGGGCAGGTGCACGCGCCCGCGACGCAGCTGGTCCCGGTGAGCACGGCGCAGTCACCGTCGGTGCAGCAGGCGGCGTTGGGGATGCAGCTGTTCGTCGCGGGGCAGATCTTCTGGCCGGCGCCGCAGCTGCAGGCGCCGCCGGGACCGGAGCACATCTGACCCATGACCGTGCAGTCGGCGACGGTGCAGCAGGTGCCGTCGGGGATGCACGAATTCGACGCCGAACAGGCGTGCTGGCCGGCCGGGCAAGCGCACGAGCCGCCGGGGCCCGAGCAGGTCTGGCCCGTGACCGTGCAATCGGCGCTGGTGCAGCAGGCGGCGTTGGCGATGCAGGCGTTGTTCGCCGAGCAGACCTTCTGGTTGGCCGCGCAACCGCAGGAGCCGCCGGGGCCGGAGCAGGTCTGACCCGTGATCGTGCAGTCGGCGCTGGTGCAGCAGGTGTTGTTGGCGATGCAGGAGTTCGACGCCGTGCAGGTCTTCTCGCCGCCCGGGCAACCGCAGGTGCCGCCGAAGTCGGAGCAGATCTGGCCGGTGACGGTGCAGTCGGCCGTCGTGCAGCAGGTGGCGTTGCCGATGCACGAATTCGAGGGACCACAGAGCTTCTGACCTGACGGGCAATCGCAGCTGCCGCCCGCCGTGCCGCAGACCTGGCCGATGACGGTGGTGCAGTCGGCGTTGGTGCAGCACGTGGCGTTGCCGATGCAGGCGTTGCTCGCCGAGCAGACCTTCTGACCGCTGGCGCAGCCGCAGTTGCCGGCCGGGCCCGAACAGGTCTGGCCGGTGACGGTGCAGTCGGCGGTGGTGCAGCAGGTGGTGTCGGCGATGCAGGCGTTGCTCGCCGAGCAGGCCTTCTGGTTTGTGGGGCAGGCACAGCTGGCGCCGGCGGAGGCGCAGGTCTGGCCGGTGACGGTGCAGTCGGCGGTGGTGCAGCAGGTGGTGTCGGCGATGCAGGCGTTGTTCGCCGAGCAAGCCTTCTGGCTCGTCGCGCAGCCGCAGCTACCGCCCGGGCCGGAGCAGGTCTGGCCGGTGACGGTGCAGTCCGTGTTGGTGCAGCAGGCGCTGTTCGCGATGCAGCTGTTGTTCGCCGCGCAGACCTTCTGGCCGGTCGGGCAGCCGCAGGTGCCGGCGGGGCCGGAGCAGGTCTGGCCGGTGACGGTGCAGTCGGCGGTGGTGCAGCAGGTGACATTCGCGATACAGGTGTTCGATGCGGCGCAGATCTTCTGGCCGCTCGGGCAGCCGCAGGTACCGCCGGGCGTCGCGCAGGTCTGGCCGCTGACGGTGCAGTCCGTGTCGCTGCAGCAGTTCGCGCTGCCGATGCAGCTGGCGCTGGCCGCGCACACCCGCGTGCCGCTCGGACAGCTGCAGACGCCGCCGCTGCAGGTCTCGCCCGCGTTCGGGCACGTGCGCGGCGGGTAGCTGCAGACGCCCGCGACGCACGCCGCGGTCGTGCAGGAATCCGTCGGAGCCGCGCAGTCAGTCGCGAGGCAGCAGCCCGCGACCGGGACGCAGGCACCGCTGGCGCACATCTTCATGCCCGCGTCGACGTCGCAGGTCGGCGCGTCGTTCGCGTCACCCGCGTCGCGGCCGTCAGGCGAGGCGTCGCCGGGGACGTCGGGCGACCCGCCGTCGCCGACGTCGTTCGGCGTGTCCGCGATCAGATCGCCGGGCTTGTCGACGGGAACGTCGGTGCCAGGCGTGTCGCTGGCTGGAACATCAGTGCTCGGAACGTCGGTGGCCGGGACGTCCGTCGACGGCGCGTCGCCGGGCGCCTTGTCGCCGACGCTGTCGCCGCTGACGTCTTTGCGCGCGTCCGTGCTGCTCTTGCCGCTGCCGCCGCACGCGGCCAACAACAGAGACGAGAAAAGCGCCGCCAATGGCAGCGCCGAGAAAGGAAAGGACCGTCCTCCAGCGCCGCGCGCGTTTCGCACCGGCCCACAGAGTATCAAATCCGACGATACAGCAACAACCATTGGTTGCTGGTTTCGCTGCCGACGTCGCGGCGTTCGAGCAGCGTCACCGGCAGCGTCGCGAGGAGTCGGTGTGCGTCGCTCGCGTCGTCGTTGCGGTAGTGCTCGAAGCCGGCCGGCGACGCTTGCGCGCGGCCGGCTTGCGCGCGCGTCCGCGCCAATCCGAACGCGACGTTATCGACGATCGTCAGCGTGCCGCCGACGCGCAGGGCGGCGAGCATGCGGTCGAGGGCCCGCGCCGGATCGGCCAGGTGGTTCCAGCTGCGAAGTACGAGAATGTGGTCGAACCGCGTAGGCGAAGTCGCGTCGAGGTCCTCGGCGCGGCCGACGACAGTCTCGCCCCAGCCGCGGCGGGCGCGCACGCGCGCGACCCGATCGGCGTCGGGCTCGAGGCCCCGATACCGGATCCGCCCGGCGGTCGCCAGCGGTCCCAGAACGTCATCATAGGGGCCGTCGCCGCAGCCCACGTCGAGCACGTCGCCGTCGAGCGCGCCAACGATCTGACGCACGCGCGCGTCGTCGCGGCCGAAGCGATCTTCGAAGATGGGCTCCCACAAGCCGGTGCAGCGGGCGCGCTCGGGGCAGGGCGCGCAGAGCGCGCTCCGTTCCAGCTGAACGAGGTCGTTCGGGAAGTCGTCGGGCGCGCTCTTCTGCGAGCGATCCAGGTAGACCTGCCCGAGGTCGTGCTTGAGGCGCGCGATCTCCACGTCGGCGAAGTCGCGCGTATCCGCTCGAAAACGTCCGATGCGTTCGCCGTTGCGCACGAACAGCACGCGGCCGCGATCCCAGGGCGTGACGCCGTCCTCGCGCAGCGGGCAGCGATCGGGCGCGGCGGCGTCGTGCGCGACCAGCGTCTCGAACACCCAGTTGAATGAGTTCGAGCGCGGCCTGTCGGTCACCGGGCGCAGCTCGCCGTCGCCGAACGCGCGCGCGTAGCCGGCGAACAGCCCCGGGCAGGGGCCGCGCAGCGCGCAGCCCGCGCACGGCGCCGGCTGCGTCTTGTCGATGTCGTCGACGGGGAAGAAGTCCGGCTCGCCGATCTCCACCATCGACGCGAACGCGTGCGTGCGCAGGTCGTCGTAGCGGTGCTCGTGTCCGGGCAGCAGGCAGAACGGGATGCCGTCGTGGGCGAAGCGCGGCCCTTCGGGCGACGCGCGCTCTAGGCCGTACGCGATGGCGTCGGCGACGCGGGCCGCGACGTCGGAGACCCGCGGCGTCAGCGCCGCGAACGCGCTCACGCCGCCGCCCTTCGGTTGCACCATCGAGAACTTCAGGACGACGTCGGGGAACGGCAGGATGAGATCGACGACGGCGCGCAGGCGATCGAGGTTCTGGCGCGTGACGACGGTGTTGATCGTCAGGTCCAGCCCGCGCCCGGCCAGGTTGCGGAGCGCCGTGAGCGCCTGGTCGAACGTCGTTGCGCGGACCAGCCGGTCGTGGACGTCGGCCGTGCCGCCGTGAAGCGACATGTAGACGTACTTCAGGCGCTGCGCCATCAGCGCGTCGACGAGCTTCGGATACGCGAGGCGCAGGCCATTCGTCACCAGCCCCAGATCCAGTCCCGCGCGCGCGACGTGCGCCGCCCACTCGAGCAGCTCGGGGCGAATGGTGGGCTCGCCGCCCGACAGCACCACCATCGTGTGCCCGAGGCGGGCGGCGCGATCGATCTTCGCGTGCACCTCGGCGGACGAACCGTCGATGTGGCGGACGTCCTGGGTGTGGCAGAAGGTGCAGTTCTCGTTGCACCCGTAGCCGACCTTGATGAGCGCCTTCACCTGGAGGCCGATGCTACCATCGGCGGTCCGTGGAGATCCGCTCGCACTTGCTCGCGCTGCTCGCGCCGACGGCGATCGGGGACGAGCTGGCGGCGGGCGTGATCCTGCGCGGCGTCTCGAGTGAAGCCGGTCCGCGGTTCCAGTTCGAGGTCGGCGGCGAACGGATCGAGGTCGCGGTCGTGAAATCCGACGAGCCGGGCCCTGCGGCGGCGCGGTCGGCGCGGCTGCGCTTCTCCTACCGCGGCCAGAGCGACGCCGGGCTGCGTGTCTGCCGGGAGGTGGCCGCCCGCGCCGTGCACAACGAGGGCGCGGTTCTGGACGCTCTCGCGCGCGAGGCGGGCGACGCGGCGGGCGCTGACGACGCGCGCGTGCGCGAGATCGAAGTGCGCGCGCTGCTGGAGGTCGGGCCGGCCGCGGGGCATTACACGCTGTCGCCGTACGTTGGCTGCCTGATCGGCTGCCGCTTCTGTTACGCGCAGGAAGGCATCGCGCGCTCGCGCCGCCTCGGCGGGCGCGTGACGCCGCCCTGGGGATCGTTCGTGGACGTCCGGGTGAACGCGGCCGCGGTTCTCGCCGGCGAGCTCGTGCGGTTGCGACCGGCGCTGATCCAGTTCTGCCCGCTGGTCAGCGATCCGTACCATGCGATCGAGGCACGCTACAGGCTCACGCGCGCCTGCCTCGAAACGATCGCGGCGTCGGCGTCGCCGCCGCCGGTTCTGCTGCTCACGCGCGCGCACGCGATCGTCGAGGACGCGGCTTTGATCGCGCGCATCCCGGGCTCGGTCGCGGGCGTCTCGCTGCCGACGCTGGACGACGACGTCCGCCGCCACTTCGAGCCGCGCGGCGCCTCGGTCGCGGAGCGCCTCGACGCGCTCGCCGTTCTGCGCGCCGCTGGCGTCCGCACCGCCGCGGTCGTGCAGCCGTTGCTCCCCGGACCGATCGACGCGCTCGCCGACGCGCTGGCGGCGGACGCCGATTCGGTGCGCATCGACGTACTGCACGGCGAGTACGGCGCGGGCGCGGCGTTCGACGATCTCCGTTTCGGCGCCGCGCGCGCCGACGGCTGGCAACGCGAGCGAGCCGCCGCGCTGGCGGGCGCGCTCACCGCGCGGGCTGTGCCGCTCTGGCCAGGCGATCTTCCGCCGGAGATTCAGGCAGGAATCGCGCGCAGCTCTTCTGTGCCGTAGAGATCGGCGTACCCGCGGCGGATCCCCCAGCACGACGTGCGGTGCCGGCAGGCGTCGCACGCGTCCGTGTGCAGGAACTCGCCGCGCGCCAGCTCGGCCGGTACGTCGCCGAGGTGCAGGTGGTCGAGCGCCTGTGGGACCAGGCAGAGCGGCAAGCCGCACATCGACTCGAAGCCGGTCAGCGTGACGCCCAGGCGTTCGGCGTCGGCGACGGCGTCGGCGAGCGCGGGCAGCACCTCC
>DATMZL010000054.1:0-2438 GCA_035607075.1 Polyangia bacterium | reverse complement strand
GAGCGGTTCGCGCCCAAGTCGAAATCCACGTTGAATGCCGAGGAGGCCGCGAGCGCGGAACTCATCCAGAACTTGTAGCGGTCGGAACCGACGAGGTTGCTCATCGTATAGGGCGACGTTTGGATCAACGCCGGAGCGCCGCCGCCCGAACCGTTCATGAGCGTGGCGGAGGCGATGTAGTTCGTGAGCCCGATTTTCGTGTTGCTCGCCATCAGGACACCGCCGCCACTTCGGAGAGCCGCGAGTTAGCACTTCGCAGCGAGCCGGTGGGCGAGACGAGCGAAGACAGCAGGTCTTTGGCCGACAGCGTCTGGATGACGAAGTTGTTATTCGTCACGCCACCACCCGAGCCCGCGCCCAAGCTCGCGTTGCCCGCCGCCCACGCCGAGAGCGGGCCAGAGCCGCCGCCGCCCGAGGTCAATGGCGAGTTGAATCCGCCCGGGTCGGCACCGCCCGCCAAGCCGAAGAATGGGTTGCCCGTCAGCGTCGTGAGCACGATGCCGAGGATTTTCAGGAACGCCTTCGTGACGGAGGCCGCGACGATCTCACCGATGGCCTGCAGCACGCCGTCGCGCACGCCATTGAAGACCTGCACGATGGCCGAGCGAAACGTCTGCGCGCGGTTCGTCAGGTTCACGAACACGCCCAAGATGCTGTTGCCGAGCGACTGGCCGATGATGGCGAACGACTGGACGATGTCGTGCGCCACCTGCTTTATCAAGTCGCGGAAGGAGATGAGCTTCTTCTTCGCCTTGTCCACCATCGGGCCGACCTCGAACGCCTGCCTCCCGGGGCCGCCGCCGGGGACGAACGAGCCGAAGTTCTCGCCGGGAGCGCTGCGCCCGAGCCAGCGCGCCATGGCGCCGGGGTCGGACTGCGGGCTCGGGGGCGGACTGTTGTCGCCCTGGCCGAGCCACTTGAACATGGCGGCGAACGCCTTGGCGTCGAGCATCTCCTGATTGGCCTTCTTCACCGCCTCGACAATGGCCATTGCGTCGGCGCGCACCCGGTCCATCGCCTCGTGCGACTTGGAGCCGCCGAAGGCGTTGTTGAACTTCTCGGAGAGGGCGTCGATCGTGTCGTTCAGCAGGATGAGCGTCGGCACGAGTAGCGCGGCGCGAATGCGCACGGCCTCGACCACCTCGAACATCTTGAGCAGAAACGGGACGATGGCCGAGGCGAGCAGAACCTTCATCGTCTCCATGGTGTTGTTCAGCTGGTCGAGCCGCGCGTCCAGCTGGGAGAACTTGTCCAGCTGCTCCGGGGTCAGCACGGCGTTCATCCCGACGATCTGCTCTTTGTACTTGAGCAGCGCCGTCGAGCCCTGAGCCAGCACCGCCGTCAGCGCCGCGTTGCCGCGACCTAATGCGGCGGTGGCGAGAGCCGCGCGCTCCGCACCGTTCGTCGTGTTCTTCATCGCGTCGGCGACTTGCAGGAGTGCTCCCCAGCTGTCGCGGGCTGTGATGTTGTGGGCCGCGAGCGCGTCTCGGTTGCTCGTGACCGCGACCGCCAAGCGTCGGATGGCGAGCCCGGCCTCCTCCGCCGAGCCGCCGGCGTTGATGGTCGCGCGCTGGAGGACTTGGATGTTCGTGGCGGAGACGCCCGACACCGCCGACAGGTTCAGCACCTGCTCGGCGACATCGGCGTAGTGGCGCGCGAGCCCTGTCGCGGCCGTGGCGATCGTCGCAAGCCCCGTTGCGGCAGCGAGGGCGATGCCGCCAGCGCCGCCGAAGCTCCCGAGGGCGGAGTTTAAGGCGCTCGCCTCTTTCGAGACGTTCGCCATGACCTGTGTCGCCTGGTCGCGGGCTTGAATCAGGATCTCGATGACGTTCGCCAACCGCTACCCCCCGACCTCGCCCATGGCTAAGAGCGCGATGACGCGCCCGACGCCCAACTGGTCCTTGTCGCCCTTCATCGAGTCCAGCAGTTCCTTCACCTCGTGCCGCCGCCAGCGCCTGCGCGCCCGGTACACCTCGCGCGCCAGCTGGTACGCCTTGAACGCGGGCAGGCCCTTCAGCCCGAGCACCTCGTGCGGCAGCCGCGCGAGGCGGGACACCTCCCAGAGTTCGTCGGCGAGAGCCGCTGCGCGCTTCCCGCTCTCGCCGTCACTTTTGAGCCACGCCGCGAAACGATTCGGCCGACGCCGTGGCCGCCTCCGCCGGCGACACCGGGACGGCGGGAACGTCGGGGCCGGGCTCCGGCTTCTTCGCAAAGCCCGAGAAGTCCGAGATGGCGGTCAAGAGCGCGACCTGGTTCTCCGGGTGCAGGTTCCGCCACGGCGCCGTGCCTGCCGGTGTTGGCGTGTCGAACGAGAACTTGGGCTCGACCACCCCCAGTTCGATGATGCGGCGCTGCGGGCGCTCCTGCTCCACGATGGTGGCGCGCATCTGCTCGAACGTGAGTGCCGCCACCTCGGGACTCGCGGGGTCGGCCGCGGG
>DATMZL010001391.1:0-6913 GCA_035607075.1 Polyangia bacterium | reverse complement strand
CACCGAGCGCGTTGAAGACTTCGCGGCCGATGTCCTTCGCGTCGGCCCCGTGACTTTCGATGTTGAAGTGGTTCGTCTGGTTGACGGTCGCTTTCCCGCCGCCCCCGGCCAGAACGGCGCGACGGATGTCGTAGGCGGTGGGCAGCGAGAAGTCCCCGACGTTGAGGTTGAACCCTTCGCCTTCGCTGGCGAGCTGACCTTTCAGGGAGTGAATCTGTTCCCGGAGCTGACGCCGTGCGGTGAGGCTCAGTTTGTAGGTGTGCAGCAGCGTTTCGAGCTGGCTGATCTCTTCCGAGGTGGAGATTTTCGCGATGTTGGCCTCGAAGGTGATCGACGCGATCCTGGCCTGCGCCGCTTCCTGTCGTTTCGTCCCGAGCGCCTGCACGAGCGCCTGCTGGGCGTTCAGTTTTTCGACCGGCGTCTGCGCGTGGGCGAGATCGTATTCGGCTTTTTTCACCGCGATCGACGCGGCCTGCACGGTATGACCGGCGGCCTGGGCGCGCGCTTCCCTGATACCGAACCGTGCGTCTGCGAGCTGGGTCGCTTCCTGGATGATGTCGTAGGCGAGCTGGGCTTCGGCCGAGCGCACCTGCGCCTGGAGTTCGATGATCTGCTTCGGGTCGAAGTCCTTACTGTGTGCTTCGGCGAAGGCGAGCTGGGCCTTGAGTCCGTTGGCGCCGTTGAGCGTCGCCTGCTCTTTCGGGACCTGCTGGATGATGCCCGCGGTTTCGAGGCCACTCTGCGCCTGGAGGATGCCGAGCTGGTTCTGGATGAGCTGCTGCTGGGCCTGCCGCTGTTCGGTGATCAGTTGCAGGACCTGCGTGGAGTCGCGCCCGTAGATGCGGATGGCCGAGCTGACTTCGCGGCCGATGAACGCGATCTTCTCTTCGGCCTGGCGGATCGGATCGGCGGTGAGGGCTTCCGTCGCCTGCTCCTGAGCCTGGCGAAGTGCACTGTTGGCCTGGTACTGCTGTTCGCGCAGTTTCTGGTACGCGGCTTTGAGGAACCGCTGGGTGGCTCCCTGCTGTTCCTGTACCTTTTCGAGTTTTTCTTTTTCGACATCGAGCTGTTTACGGAGGGCGTCCGTGGCTTTCGTCTGCGCCGGGCTCGGCGGTCCGACGAAGGTCGCGGCCTGGTGAAGTTTGGCTTCGATCCCGGCGACGACTTCCTGCTGCTGGTTGACAGCCTGACTGGTCGATCCGGCGAACGCACGGTACTGCCTAAAGGCTGCTGCATAGGCCGCGTTGCGCGCTTTCGGCGAGTGTGCGAACTGGAGGCTGAACGCGAGTTCGTTGTTGATCGACGATTCGATGCCTTGCAGGAGCTGTTCACGTTCGCTGATCAGTTCGCCGAGTTCTTTGGCGTTCTCGGTGGTGCCGAATTTCTGCGCCAGCGCCTGATAGGTGAGGGCCGCCTTTTTGCTGTACTCCGGGTTGATCGCCTGTGCCGCGCCGCCGCCGATCAGCTTCACGTCAGCCTGGAGGCGCTGCTCGATGTCTTTGGACTGGAGGACCTGGAGCGATTCGACGAGGTTTTTGTTACTCGACGTTTCCACGGTGGATTCGTGGAGAAGCTGCTGTGCTTTTTTCAGTTCGGCGTTGTGGTGCGGCGAGTAGGAGGAGTGCAGCAGCTCCTGTTCGTATTTGTCCAGTTCGGCGTTGATTTCCCCGCGTGACCTGTTCGAGTTTTTCACCCGTTCGATGTCTTTCACGATTTCAGGGATGTAACGGAACGGGACGGGCTTGCCTTCGCGCTGAGCTTTGCGCTGCGTCTGACGTTCGAGTTGGATGTTTCGGATTTCCTGCTCTTCGATTTCCGCCTCTTCTTCGTTCGCGCTCTTGTTGACGTTGAGCCCGAACGCCTTGCCGAGCCCCAGGGTGGGGACGCTCACGGGACCGACGTTGGTCCGTTCGTTGACCACTTCCGATACGCGCTGCGAGAAGTTGGTGCCGTCGGTACTGGTTTCCTTCAACCGTTCGAGCCGGTCGAGCCGCTCTTTCGCACTGTTGGCGGTGGAGTGCGTGATTTCTTCGAACTCGTTGCTGACGTTGTCGGCGAGGCTGACGAGTTGTTCGCTGAGGAAGCCGATGGTGAAGGCGGCGAAGGCCAGCTCCCCGGCAC
The DNA here is from genome assembly GCA_035607075.1 of Polyangia bacterium. Lineage (GTDB taxonomy): Bacteria > Myxococcota_A > Polyangia > Fen-1088 > Fen-1088 > JADGRB01. The sequence continues at coordinate 4,792 of DATMZL010001391.1, read as the reverse complement.
GCCCGAGCAGCGTGGACATGGCGCCCCCCATTCGCCCGAGGCCGCCGCTGAGCGAGCCGAATTTGCCACCGAGCGAGGTCAGCCGCGTCGTCGCGCCGGAGGTCCCGACGGCCGCTGCCTCGGCCGCGCCGCCGGCGATCAGGCCGCGCTCCTCCATCGCTTTGACGGCGTTCAGCTCGTCCTGCTGCCACGACTCCAGGTTCGCCGCGCCGAGCATGATCGGGCGCTCCGTGCCGCCGCGGGCGAATTTCGCCGGCACCGGGTAGTTCAGCCGTTCGGCCTCCGCGACGGTCGCCTCCGCGTCGAGCCCACCGATCACCGTTTTCCGGGTCCGCGCGATCGACGCCTGCACGGCGGCAAGACGCTCCGTGGCTGCCTGCTCGTCGAGCGCGAGGCTGTACTGGCGCTGCTTGGTGGCGGCGAGATCGGCCTCGGCCGCGGTGACCTTCTGCTGGGCCGCCAGCGCCTCTTTGGAGCCTTCTCCGTAGAGCCCGACGGCGCGCCCGTACTCGTCGTTGGCGGCCTGCACGCCGCCGATCGCTAGGGTCTGGCGGCGCTGCCCGCGGTAGAGCTGGCCGCCGAGCCGCGACTGCTCGCCCAGCAGGGCTTTTTCCTCGTTGATGAACGCCTCTCGGGTGAGCTTCGCGTAGGCCGTCGGCGACTGGTAGCCGAGGAAGCGCGCCGCGGCGCCGCGCGCCGCGCCCGGTTCGGTGCCCGCGATCGTCTCGCCCACGTTCAGGCGCCGCATCGTTTTCAGCAGGAGCGAGAACTGCACCAGGTAGGCGAGCGCCTGCTGGAGGCCGTCGGGCAGCGAGTTGAACGCTTCGCCGACCTCGTTGACGATGCGCAGGGTGTCGTCGAGCAGTTTGAGGGCGAGCCCCAGCGAATCGAGGAAGTGACCTTCGGCGAGGATCGAGCCGAGCCGTTCGAGTGAGGTACCGATCTCGGTGATCCGTTCTTTCGACTGGCTGAGTACGATCTGGAGCTGTTCGCCTGCGGCGCCTTTCGCGTGTTTTTTCGACGTGGTCGAATAGACTTCTTCGTACAGTTCTTTGTTCTGCAAGAGGAAGATGCCGATTCGCGAGGCGTACTGTGGACCGAACAGTCCTTCCGCGATCTCTCGCTGGACCCTGCCGGATTTCCCATGCGCGGCGAGAATTGCTTCGTTGTAGACGCTTTCGATGTCCTGGGTCGGGTCCACACCGAACGAGCGCAGGATCGATTCACCTTTGGGCGACTGGTAGAAATGCGGTGAGCGCTGGATCGCGGTGCCGATCACGTTGCCCTGCTGGCCGGAGACGTGCTGGAGGGTGGTGATCAGGGCGATCAGCGAGTGGATGTCACCGCCGGCGGCACGGTAGGAACCGGCGGCGCGCGCCACGCCGGCCATCAGCGACGGGAGTTCGATCGCGTAGCGCTTCTGGGCGACGAGGAGTTGGTCGAAGAGAGTGATCGTCTGCGACGCCGGGAGGTGGAAGCCCTGGATGATCGAGATCAGGTATTTGCTCGCGGTACCAGTATCAAGCTCACCCACTTTCACTGCGTAGAGCGCGGCTTTGGTTGCTTCGAGCGCCTCGGCCTGGTTGTGGTACGCCTTGCCCACGTCGAAGGCGGTTTCCGTGACGGTGTTGATCGGCAGGTTGAATTCGGCGGCCAGTTCGCGGACTTCCTTCGTCGCCGAGGACACGTCGAGGTTGTCGATCACCCGCTGCATCTGGGTGACACCCGAGGTGGCGTCGATCGCACCACGTTTCAGGGCGCTCAGGGCGTCGAAGGCGAAGTAGACGGCGGCTCCCGCGGTGAGCCAGCCTCCGAACTTGGCGATCGTCCCCGACATCTGGGCGCCGAGGTCGCGGACGGTGACCTCGCCCCGTTTGGCGGCATCCACGAACTCGTTGGTGAGCGCCCCGGCGTTGCGCGTCGCGGTGGCGTTGGTCGCCATCACCTGCGCCATCGTGCGCTCGGCCTGGATCGACTCCGTCTCTGCGACGTTAAGTGCCCGCTGGCGCGCCGTAAGCTCGTCGATCGAGGCGCCGCGGGCTCTGATCTCGGCCTCGCTGGTCGCCCCGCTGGAGACGACACCGCCCGAGACGCGGCCCTCGCTGATCGCCGCCTCGGCCTGCGCCGGCCCGGCTCGACCGGCCCGCAGGTCCTTCTCCAGCGCGCCGATCCGATCGACGGAGCCTTTCAGGTCGCTGAGGAGTTTCCCGGCTTCGCGCTCGAACTGTGAGAAGTCGAACGGCACCTACCCCACCACCATGTCCTTCGCCAGCGAGTTCTGTTTCATCTCGCCACCCTGCTGTGGGGCCTTCGGGTCCATTTCTTCCTTACGCCGTGCCTTCAACCGCTTGAAGTGGTCGGTGAGAGCCTCGTCGTCCAGCCAGATCGTCCTCGGTGGCGCGTCCCCTTCGGGCATCTCCTCGAACCCCAGGAACATGAGCGAGGTGCGGATCGCGTCGAAGTGCGGAGCGGGCAGCTCGCGGATGTCCGTGATGCCCGGCGGGAACAGCAGGTGTGCCGTCCCCATGTCCCGCGCGATGCGTACCGTGCTTAGCCATACGTCACTGAGGATCAGCCTTTTAGGTGTGACCCCGCCTCCTGGTTGAGTCGCGTGACGGTGTTGGCGATCGGCTCAAGAACCTCCGACGGAGCGGCGACGAAGGTGTCGATCGAGGAGAACGCGCGCTCGTTGGGGAAACCGGGCTTGTCGGGGCTCTTCGGCTTCATGGTGCACACGTACATCTCCCACTTGAGCGCCTCTTCGCGCCGGATGCCGTTGCCCATCTGTTCGACGCGGAGCTGGCGTACCATCGTCCCGAGGTCGGCGATCGAGGTGTCGGCCAGAGCCTGCCGCCGCGGCGCCTGAATCTCTTCGCGCCGTGCGTTCACCAGCTCGGCGTGACGGGCGATCCGCGACCCAAGCTCCTCGAACTCCTCCTCGTTGCGGTCCTCCGGCGACTTGCCGCGCAGCGCGTTCAGCCGCTCGCGGTCCTCCTCGATCGTTGCCCACTCGCCGTCCTCCTGCTCGTCCTCCTCGCCGATCTCCTTGACGGCCCGGATGTGGTCTTGCAGGAAGTCGGCGCCGACCACCTCGTCGATCAGCGCCTCACGGTCGTCGCGTGCAACGATCGCGTCGATTTCGTTGTCGAGCACCACGCTGTCGCTCGACTCCGGGTCCCGGAAGGCGCGCAGTTTCCTGGCTTCGGCGGCGATCGCCTTGTCGGAGATGGATTTGCGCTCGAACTGGTTGGGCAGCCGCACCCAGCCGTGGAAGTGATCGCGATCGGCACACCTACCGTCCTCACGGTGCTCGCACTCCTCCGCGCCGGGGCCGACGTGGATATAGGCCGAGAAGTTGTGCATCTTCTGCGGCGTCTCCTCTTCGGCGTGACTGCGCTCCGGAGCCGGAGTGGTGTCGATGTCGGACATGGTGTTCCTTTCCTGTTGCCCTCGCGGGCGCTTTGCCTGTGTGCCAGCCCTTTCGGGCTCCTAGTCCGGTGGGTGCGGCCGTGGCCGCTATGTGAGAAGGGCCGCGCTTATGCCGGCGCGGCGCCCTTGAACTCGGAGAAGACGCCTTCGACCGAGCTGTAGCTGATCGCGAAGTCGGTGGCCGAGTTGACCTGCGCGTTCTCGCCCGGAGGCTGGAACTTCGCATCGCCGATGCGCACCGTCTTGAGGACTTTGGCCGGGTTCTTCGGGTTCTGAATCTCCACGTCCAGTTTCACCGTGTGGTCGTTGAACCAGCCGAAGACCTCGTTTTCTTCGACGCCGAACAGTTCGTGCATCAGCTTGAAGAAGGCCGCCTTGTCCTTCGGCCGCACCGTGAAGGTCCCCGAGCAGGCGAAGCCTTTGACGACGTAGCTGATGATGTCTTCGGTCCCCAGCTCGCGCTGCACTTCGCCTTCGACCGAGGCTTCCATCGTGAACGTCTGGCCGCCGCCGACCTTCACCCCGTTCACCTTGATGATGATGTTGCGGCCGCGGACCGCGCCCGGCAGCACTTGCGTCGAGGCGTGGACCGAGTCCGGGAAGGACTGTTCCGCAGTGGTGAAGTAGGCGATGCGCACGTCGGCGCCCGACACCGGAGCGATCGAGAATTTGACGGTCGCCGCCGAGCCGTTGCCGCCGGTGACTTCGAAGTCCTCGCCTTCGACCTGGAGGTCGCCGTCCACCAGGACACCGAAGACGTTCTGGAATTCTTCGCTTTCACCGCCACCCTTGCGGTGTTTGACCGTCGGATGGGTGGTGATGAATTCTTTCGAGCCCGCGGCCGTGAACTTCTCCTCGATCGGCGCGGACTGGCCGAAGAAGTAGGAGCCGCCCGAGAGTTCCGCCGTCTGCTGCGCGTTGGCGGTGACCCCGAAGTTGAGCGTGTATTTCGTCGGGTAGTAGGCCGGGATCAGGTAACCGGCCTCGACTTTCCCGGCGGAGCCCGAGCTGGGGTCCTTCCACGGCGAGCAGATGTTGACGAAGCCGCAGTCGGCCCAGCGGTACTCCGTCCCTTCGGGATCGGAGGCGCCGGGGAACGCGCCCGACGCCTGGCCGCCGCTCTGGCCCGTGAAGAAGGCCATGAGTTCGGTCCCGACGTTGAAGGACTGCATCTGGAAGTTGAAGTCCGGCTCCTGCGGGATGTTGTCCACCACGTTGACGTTGCCGACCTCGCGGATGACTTCGGTCGGAACGGTGGCGTTGGGCAGGCCGGCCTGCTGGATACGGTCGATGACGTTCTGGCCGCCTACGTGAAGAATGTCGCCCGCGCGGATGCTCATGTTCTGTCCCTTCTCGGCGGCCC
>DATMZL010000062.1:0-3780 GCA_035607075.1 Polyangia bacterium | reverse complement strand
CAGCCGAGGGTCTGGGGATGACCGGGTTGGTGAGGCTGGCCGACGCGAGGCTCGGAGAAATGGCGGAGATCGGCGCAGCGCCGGCCGCTCCGTCGGCGGCGGTACCGACGATCGCGGCCGAACCCGCCGTCACCACCGCTGCGCCGTTCTCGTTCGTGCGCGAAGGCGAGTACTGGACGGTCACGTTCGAGGGCGCCGCGCCTTTCCGTCTGAAGGACAGCCTGGGCATCCAGTACCTGGTGCGGCTGCTCGAGGCGCCGGGGCGCGAGATCCACGTGCTCGATCTGGCGGGCGAGCGGGGGCCGGCGGGCGGCGGCGTCAACGAGGCCATCGACACCGGCGACGCCGGCGAGCTGCTAGACGACGAGGCGCGCCGGAGCTACCAGCGGCGGCTCGAAGACCTGGAAGAGACGGTGGCCGAGGCCGAGTCGTTCGGTGACGCCGCGCGCGCCGCCCGGGCGCGCGACGAGATCGAGATGCTGGGCGCCGAGCTGGGCCGCGCGGTCGGGCTCGGGGGCCGGGCCCGCCGAGCGGGCGGCGCGGCCGAGCGGGCCCGAAGCGCCGTCCAGCGCCGGATCAAGAACGCCATCGAACGCGTCAGCGAACACGCCCCAGCCCTGGCCGCCCTCCTCAGCCGCACCATAAGGACCGGAAATTTCTGCGTTTTCCGCCCCGACTAATCTTCCTCCCTCTCCCGCTTGCGGGAGAGGGTCGGGGTGACGGAACGACGTGTTCCGTCCGAAGTCACGCCTCCTGGTCAAGGAGACGACGATGCTGACCCGGACCCTGGCGACCCTGACCCTGCTGCTGGCCCTGGCGAGCGGAACCAACCCGGCACCCCGCGCCGACACCCACCTGGACGGCGTCCGCGCGGCCCACCGCGCCCGCCTCGCGGACGTCGATGACGACATCGGCGGATGCCGCGAAGCGCCGCCCTCGCCGGTCCCGTCCGCCGCGGCGACCTGCTCGGACGAGGGCCAGCCGTGAACGCCGCCGGGCTGAAGGACCTGTATGAACGCAAGCGGCGCGCGATGCAGCGCCGCCCGTCGTTCGGCCGCACGACCGCGCAGGCGCGCGGCAGCGTTCGCGACCTCCTGACCTGCGACGTCGAGGAGGGGCCCTGGCGGACGCGCGTCGATCAGTCACTCGAGGACGGCGGCGCCGGCAGCGCGCCCCACTCGGGACAGATCATGCGGGCCAGCCTCGTCGCCTGCCTGGCGATCGGGTACCGGATGTGGGGCGCGCGGCTGGGCGTCGCCATCGACGCCGTCGACGTCGACGTCGTTTGCGAATCGGACGCGCGCGGCCAGTTGGGCATCGACGGCGTTCCGGTCGGGTGGCAGCGCATCGTCATGGACGTGAGCATCGCCAGCCGCGCGCCCGAGGCGGACGTACGGCGGGTCGTCGAGACCGCCGATCGCCTGAGCCCGATGCTCGCGAACCTTTCGCCCGCGATCGAGCGGGTCCACCACCTGCGCATTGTTCACCCCGAGGAGGCCTGACATGGACCCGCGTGTGTTTCGCCGTGTGCAACGTTATGGCTGGGACGCCGCCACCAACGCCTACGATCGCGGCTGGGTGCCGCAGATCGAGCGGCTGACGGAATCCTGCGTCGAGCGCGCGCAGCTTCGCGCCGGAGAGCGCGTGCTCGACCTGGCGACGGGCACGGGCGTCGGCGCGTTCGCGGCGGCGCGGGCGGTGCGTCCGACCGGCTGGGTCACGGGCATCGACGTGTCGGAGAAGATGATCACGCTGGCCAGCCTGCGCGCCGCGAACGCGGGCGCCCGGAACATCGTGTTCGAGCGCCACGACATGGAGGCGACCGGCGCCGCCGACGGAGCGTTCGACGCCGTCACCTGCGCGTTCGGGCTGATGTTCGCCGCCGATCGCGCCGCCGCGTTCGCGGAGATCGCCCGTGTGACAGCGCCGGGCGGGCGCGTGTCCGTCGGCGTCTGGGGCCGGCGCGCCGCCTGCGGCTTCGCGGAGGTGTTCCCGATCGTCGACGCGCACGTCGAGAGCGAGGTCTGCCCGCTGTTCTTCTCGCTGGGCGTTCCCGGCGCGCTGACGACGTATTTCCAGCGCGCCGGGTTGACCGACGTGGTCGAGGAGAGCGTCCCGGTGACGCTGTCGTGGGCCTCGGCGGACGAGGCGTGCATGGCGATGCTGGAGGGCGGGGCGGTCGCGCTGGCGTGGAACCGGTTCTCGCCCGAGACGCGGGCGGTCGTGCGCGCCGAGTACCTGGCGTCGCTCGAGCCGTTCCGCCGGGGCGACCGTTACGACGTGGCCGCCGAGGTGCGGTTCGCGACCGCGCGCAAGCCGCCGTCGGCGAAGTGATCGCGGACGGAACGTTTCGTTCCGTCGTTGTTCACGCCTCTCGGTTGAAAGCAGACGGCAAGAAGCCGGAAGCAAAACGAGACAACAGGGAGACAGATCATGAACACGACGAAGAAGACGATGATGTTGACGGTCGCGGTGGCGGGGTTGGCGTTCGCGGCGACGGCGCGCGCGGAGAGCCCGGCCGCGGCGGCCGCCAAGGCTGACATCCAGAAGACGCTCGGGTTCGTCCCGCAGTTCTTCACCAAGTTCCCGGAGGGCGCGCTGCCGGGCGCCTGGGAAGAGATGAAGACGCTGCAGCTGAACCCGGGCACGGTGCTGAACGGCCGGACCAAGGAGCTTGTCGGGCTGGGCGTCGCCTCGCAGATCCCGTGCAAGTACTGCATCTACGCGCACACCGAGTTCGCCAAGCTGAACGGCGCCAGCGACGCCGAGGTCGGCGAGGCGGTCGCGATGGCGGCGCTGACGCGGCACTGGAGCACGTTCGTGAACGGCATCCAGACGGACGAGACGAAGTTCCGCGGCGAGATCGCGCGGATCATCGAGAACGTGAAGAAGGCGAGCGCGTCGAAGGCGCCGGCGGGAGCGCCCGTGAACGTCGTCGACGGCAACAGCGCGCTGAAGGAAGCCACGCAGATGCTGGGCGGCTACGCGCCCGAGTTCATCCGCGAGTTCCCCAGCGAGGCCCGCGCCGGAGCGTGGCGCACCTTCCGCGACGTGCAGCTGTCGCCGGCGACGGCGCTGTCGGGCAAGCAGAAGGAGCTGGTCGGCCTGGCCGTCGCGGCGCAGGTCCCCTGCCGGTTCTGCATCATCGCCCACACCGAGTTCGCCAAGTTGAACGGCGCCACCGACGCCGAGATCAAGGAAGCGATCGGGATGGCGTCGCTGACCCGCGAGCTCAGCACGTTGGTGAACGGGATGCAGGTCGACGAGGCGCAGTTCCGCCGCGACATCGACAAGCTGGTGAAGGGCGCGAAGGCCGCCGCCAAGAAGAATCCGGCGACGGCGCAGCGGTAACGGCGGGGAGGCAACGAGCCATGCAACCGAGGCCGGGACGGTCGATGCCGTCCCGGCCTTGCGTCGTTGAAGGACCGCGGTTATTCGTGTCTTCGATGGGTCGGCCGGTCGCACGTGGGCTTCGCGTTCCGCTGAAGGCGGACTCGGTCGAGGGACCGGTCGTCACGTACGGAAAGGGACCGGCGGCGATCAATTTTCTCGGCGATGACGGACGCTGGGGGCGCGTCACGTTCGAGAAGCTGGACGCGATTCGGATCTGCCGGGGTGAGCATGATCCGTACGACCGCAGCGCCGGCGACGGCGGCGAATGGAGCTGGGTGTCGGTGGTCGCCGATTCGCCGTGGCTTCGCGAGCGGTTCGAGTATGAGAAGCGGCACTACGAAAATGCATACGAATTTGGCGGGGACGTGAACGAGATGATCCGGGAGT
>DATMZL010000472.1:0-3645 GCA_035607075.1 Polyangia bacterium | reverse complement strand
TGGCGCGAGCAACAGGAACTTGGCCTGGCCGCTCAGCTGAGGCGTCGCGAACGTCGCCCGCTTGCTCGACCCGACGGTCACCTTGCTGCGTCGCCGCAGCAGCTTGTAGCCGAGGATCTGGCCGCGCCAGATCACGGCGACCTGCAACGAGGCCCGATACCCGAGCGGCTGGTGCGGGGCCGTCTCCCTGATGGTGGGCGGCGGGCTCGGCGCGCGGGGCGTGCCGGACGGCGGAGGGAGCGGGCGTGTGAGTGAGCTGGATGCCAAAGGACGGACCTATTCCATCATCAGATCACTACAGTAAACGATTAGAGGTTCTTGTCATCGGCGCTTTGTTGCAACTCCTTCATGAACGAGCGCTTGTCGGGAGCGGACATATCCAGCTCCAACTTGACGCGGTTCAAAAAGTACAGCAATTGCGGGGTCTTGAGCTTGCCCTCCACGTCCATCGCGCCGAACGTGTAGGTCTTGCTCGTCACCTTCTTACCGCCGCTGCCGCTGGTGCTGGCCGGAGCCGGTACGTCCCCTGACGCGTCGTCGCCGCTGTCGTCCGAACCGCCGCTCTTCGACTCCGCAGCGGTGGGCGGACTGGGCGTCCGCTCCTTCGCGGTCGACGAGGGCGGCGCCGACGACTTCCGGGCGGACGTGGTGTGCGCGGCGGGCTTGTGCTTCGCGGCCGGCTTGCCGGCCAGCGAGGTGCCCGGCGCCAGCAACAGCGCCGCCGCCGCCAGCGACGGCAACGACCAGCGCGATCTCACTTCAGCTCCTTGAGGCGGCTGACCGCGTCGGCGCGTTTCGGATCGTCGTTGCCGACCGACTGCGTGTACTGCGTCAGGAAGTCCTTGGCCTTCGCCGGCACCTTGTCGAAGTCCATGTACAGGACGCCGAGGTTGTAGAGCGCGGGCGGGTAGTCGGGCTCGATGTCCAGCGCGCGCTCGTACGCCTTGCGCGCGAGATCGAACTTGCCGTCACCGCGCGCCGCGACGCCGAGCGCGACCTGCGCTTCGGCGTCGTTCGGATCGATCTCGACGGCGCGTTCCAGCTCCGTGCGCGCCTTCTTGTAGTCGCCGCAATCGAGGTAGACCACCGCCTTGTTCAGGCGGGCTTGCACGTACTTCGGGTCCAGCTCGGAAGCCTTTTGAAAGTCCAAGAAAGCCTCCTGGTCGTGTCCTCGTTCGAACGCGACGAGTCCCAGGTTGTTCCAGACGAAAGCGCTCTTGGGATCGAGATCCGAGGCCTTTTTCAGCGCGGTCTCGGCAAGTTCGTACTTCCCCATTTTATAGTAGGTGAGGGCCAGAGCGTTATAGGCGATTACCGTGTGGGATACGTTCTCACCTGCGGTTCCGAGAAGCAGGCGGGCCTGTTCGAGCGACTCGTCGAGCGCGCCGGCCTCGCGCAGGACTTGCCCGTAGCGGGCGCGCATCTCGAAATCGTTCGGGTCGGCGTCCAGCCACTTCGCGTAGACGGACGCCGCCTTCTTCGGCCGGTGCGCGCGTCGCAGGCTCTCGCCGTACGCGAGCAACGTCTTGCGGGCGCCGGGCTGGATGCTGAGCGCGCGCTCGAAGTCGTCGACCGCCTTGTCGAAGTTGCCCAGCGACGTCTCGATGACGCCGAGGTCGTGCCACGCCTCGAACAGACGGCCGTCGAGCTCGGTGGCGCGCTGGAGCGGCTTGCGCGCCTCCTTGTAGTGGCGCTTGCCCATCTTCATGAGCCGCACGCCCTCGTCGAACGCGGCCTGCGCTTCGGCGTTCGTCTTGGGGAGGACGACAGGCGCGATCGGATTCGCCGCGGCGCCGGGGGACTTTGCGCCGTGGCCGCAACCGACAGCGGCGAGCAGGGCAGCGAGCGCGAGCCAGAGCGGCTTGCCCTCACCCCGACCCTCTCCCGCTTCGCGGGCGAGGGTGACTTCTCGGCGTGCCTTGCCGCAAGATCCGGTCCCCTCGCGCTGAGATCCGGTCCCCTCGCCCCGCGCTCCGGTCCCCTCGCCCCGCGAAGCGGGGAGAGGGTTAGGGTGAGGGGCCGACCTACTGATCACGCCTCACCTCTTCGATGCGGTCGAGCGCGATCCTCGGTTCGCCAGGCCGCGTGGACAGGCGCTGCTCGGCTTCCTTCGGATATTCGTTCTCGGCGAGGCGCGACAGCGCCTGCCGGATCGTCTGCGTGTGCTTGTTGTAGACGCCGATCGTCAGCGCCTTCTGGTAGCCGGACTTGTAAGCGTCGAGGGCCTTGTCCTCGATGACGACGACGACCTTCTCGAGCTCGTCGCGGTACATCTGCTTCTCTTCGGAGTTCAGGTCCTTAGGCACGGGCGCGTTGCGCATCGCCTTTGCGTACGCCTCGTAGCCCTGACCGATGCGAAGCAGGCCGGCCGTCGCCCACTCGGGTGACTTGTACGTCACGACATCCAGGTAGATGTTCTTCGCTTCCTCGAGCCGCTTCGCCTTCTCCTCCAGCACCTTCGCCAGCTGCCGCGGCTTGCCGGCGATCTTGAGCTTCTCGTACTCGTGGAAGACCAGCTCGCCCTGGATGTAGCGCGCTTCGGCCGCCCAGTAGTTCGCGTCCTCGGCGCTCTCGTTCGCCTTGTGGTGCTTGCCGCCGCCGTTGAAGGCCGACAGCGCCTTCGCCGCCGCGTCCTTCGCGCCCGCGTCGTTGCCCGCCTTCAGCTGCGCGTCGGCCTCGCGCGCGTGCGCCTCGACGATCCGCGCGTCGCCGGGATAGCTCTTCACGTAGGCGCCGAAGCTGGCGGCCGCCCCGCGCCAGTCCTTCTGATCCTCGCGCACGACCGCGGCCTGGAAGGCGACCTGCTTCGCGTCCGACTTGTCCTTGTAGCGCTTCGCGTACTCGCCATAGTGCTTGATCGCCTTGTCGTGCTGCCCGAGGCTCTGGCGCAGCACGCCCGCGCTGCGCAGCGCGTCCGCCGCGTGTTGATTCTGCGGGTAGCGCTGGGCGAGCTGCTCGTAGAACACGGCCGCCTTGTCGTAGTAGGCGACGTTCTCCTCGATGCGCGCCGCCGTGAACAACGCCTCGGGTGCCTCGCTGGCCGACGGGTACTTGTCCGCCAGCTCCTTGTACGCAGCGACGGCTTCGTCCTGCTTCTTCGCTTTCTCCAGCACGGCCCCCGCGTTGTTCAGCGCCTTGGGCGCCAGGCCGTTCCCGGGATACTCGTGGGGCACGCGCAGGTAGAAGGCGGCCGCCTTGTCGTACTTTCCGTCGGCGGCGTACTTCTCGCCGGACTTCATCACCGAGTTGACGATCAGCGTGTCCAGTCGCTGCTGCTCGTCCTTCGACGAGAACGCCTTGGTCTTCTTGAGACGCCGCGCCCAGGTCTCGATGTTCTCGTAGTTCTTGGCCTTGTTCAGCGCCTGCAGGATGCGATCGCCCGCCGGTCCCGAGTTGGGATCGTCGGGGTAGCGTTCGATGATCAGGCCGAAGCGTTTGATCGCCTCGTCGTAGTCGCCGTAGTCGAAGAAGAACTGCCCGTTCTTGTAGATGACGGTGACGATCTCCTTGTCCTTGGGGAACAGGGTGGCGTACAGGTCGGCCGCCTCGCCGAACAGGCGGTCGCTGTCGGTGATCTCGCGCTTGCCGCTCCCTGAGATCGGCTTGCGCACCTTCTCGAACGCCCCCATCGCCTGGAGGAGCGCG
>DATMZL010001099.1:0-3275 GCA_035607075.1 Polyangia bacterium | reverse complement strand
CGCCGATGTACGGCGGCGAGTGGAAGTAGATGGCGTCGAGCGCGAGCCCGCGCTTGGCCGCCAGCCACCCGGCGACAGGCGAGTCGATGCCGCCCGACAGCAGCAGCAGCGCGCGGCCCGACGCGCCCACCGGCAGTCCGCCCGGCGCGTCGTGCGCCGCCGCGTACACGTACGCGACGTCCGTGCCGACCTCGATCCCCAGGCGCAACGCAGGCGTGTGCACGTCGACGGGAAGGCCGGTCGCGGCCTGGATGCGCGCGCCGACGTGACGGGCGATGTCCATCGAGCTCGACGGGAAGCGCTTGTCGGAGCGCCGCGCCTCGATCTTGAAAGACGCGGGGCGCGCGCGGGCGACGGCAGCTTGCGTCTCCTCGACGGCCGTCGTCGTGATCGCCTCGAGATCGGGCTTCGCCTCGACCTCGCGCGCGACCGACAACGACACCAGGCCGAACACGCGGGTCAGCCGCGCGGCAGCCTCTTCGGCGTCGTCGGCGGGAAGCCGCACCAGCACGCGGCCGTGCAGCTCCTCGACGCGCGCGCGCGGCAGATCGGCGAGCGCCGCGCGCACGTTATCGGCGAGCACGCGTTCGAAGGCGCGGCGGTTTCCGCTCTTCAGGAACAGCTCGCCGAAGCGGCAGAGGACGACGCTCTCCATGCGGGACGGGGTTTTACCCGTGCTGCGCTCCGGGCGCCAGCTCGCGAACCGCGTCGACGAGCGCGGAGACCGCAGCGTCTGCGTCATTCGCCGCCGTCAGCCGCGAAAACGAGAAACGGAGCACCGCGGTGTGGTCGTCGACGCCGATCGCCTTGAGCGCGGGGCTGGGGCCGGCCGTGCGCGACGCGCACGCCGAGCCCGCGGACGCGAGCACGCCGCGCGCTTCCAGCGCGTGCAGCAACGGCTCGGCGGGCAGCCCGGGGAACGCCAGCGACGAGATCTGCGCCGCCCGCGACGCCCCCGCGACCGTCGGCCGCACGCCGGGGACCAGCGCCGCCAGCGCGCCCAGCGCCGCGGTCTCGAAGCGATCGCGAAGCGCGGCGATGCGCGCCTCGGCGCCGTCCCGGTCGGCGGCCCGCGCCTGCGTGGCCGCGACGCCGAACCCGACCATCGCCGCCAGGTTCTCGGTCCCGCCGCGCAGGCCGCGCTCCTGTCCGCCGCCGACCCAGAGCGGCGCGAGTCGGGCGCCCGGTCGCAGCCACAGCGCGCCGGCGCCGCGCGGTCCGTGCAGCTTGTGCGCGGAGACCGCGACGCTGTCGGCGCCGAGCGCGCGCGGGCGCAGCCGCCCGACGCCGAACGCTTGCACGGCGTCGACGTGGAAATGGGGGCGGTCGGGGCGCTTCCGGTCGCCGGCGAGGCCCAGCCGGTGCGCGACCTCGGCGACCGGCTGGCGCGTGCCGAGCTCGTTGTTCACCAGCATCAGCGCGACGACCGCGGTGTCGGGCCGCACCGCGGCGGCGACGGTATCGGCGCTGACGACGCCGTTTCGGTCGGGCGCCACGATGTCCACCGCGTAGCCGTCGGCTGCCAGCGCCTCGGCGCAGCGCATGACCGCCGGGTGCTCCAGCGCGCCGACGACCAGGTGGCGGCCGCGCGCGGCGCGCGCCGCGCCCACCACGCCGAGCGCGTCGGCCTCGGTCCCGCCGCTGGTGAACAGCAGCTCCGCCGGTTCGACGTCCATCGCCGCCGCCACGTCTGCACGGGCTGTCGCGAGCGCCCGCGAAGCGGCAGCGCCGCCCGTGTGGGCGGAGGCCGGGTTGGCGTAGAGCTCGGCGGCGGTCGCGCGGAGCGCATCCAGCACCTCCGGGGTCGGCGGCGTCGACGCCGCGTTATCCAGGTAGATCATCGACGCGGGGGAATATGGCAGATGATCCCAGCTTGGCCGCAGCGGATCCTTGAGGTAAACCAAAAGCGTGGATATTGGCGCTCGGGCCAAGAAGATCCTGCACGCGGTCGTGTCCGAGTACCTCGCCACCGGTGAGGCCGTCGGATCGCAGACCGTGACGCGCCGTTACGGGCTGGAGGTGTCGGCCGCGACGGTGCGGACCGTGATGGGGGACCTGGAAGAGGCGGGCCTGCTCAAGCACGCGCACACCTCGGGCGGGCGCTTCCCCACCGAGCGCGGCCTCCGTTACTACGTCGACATGCTGCTGCGCGTGCGCAGCCTGACCACGGGCGAGAAGGACGAGATTCGCGAACGCCTGTCGGCCGGCGGCGACGTCCCCGACGTCATGCAGCGGACCTCGCGGCTGCTGCGCGAGCTGTCCCACTTGACCGTGGTCGTGCAGGCGCCGCGGCCGGACAGCGACGTCGTCCAGCACCTCGAGTTCGTTCAGCTGCGCGAAGGCCAGCTGCTGGCCGTGATTGCGGCCGCGAGCGGCCAGATCCAGAACAAGCTGGTCCCGGTCGATTTTGCGCTGACGGGCGGCGATCTCGATCGCATCAACAACTACCTCAACGAGCTGATGACCGGCCTGACGCTGGAACAAGCGCGCGCGCGCCTGATCGAAGAGGTCAAGAGCGACCGCGCCACGCACGACGAGCTGGTGGGCCGGGCGCTCCGGCTCGCGAGCGCCGCGGTGCCGGCCGCGCCGACGCCGGACGTGCTTGTCGACGGACAATCCAACCTTCTCGCCGGCAAGGCCGATCTCGAACGCGCGAAGCTTCTGCTGCGGACGCTGGAAGAGAAAGACCTCGTCGTCCGCCTGCTGGAGCGGACGTTGAGCGCGCCCGGCATCTGCGTGTTCATCGGCGCGGAGGCGAACCTGGCCGATCTGACCGACGTGTCGGTCGTGGCGGCGCCTTACGGACCCGAAGATCGCCCCCTCGGGACGATCGCCGTGATAGGACCGGCGCGGATGAACTACTCGCGCGTGATTCCGCTGGTCGACTTCACGGCGGAGACGATAGGCGAGGCGATCGGCAAGACCTAAGTTCACAGCGTGAGCGAGACCGACACAATGAAACGAGCGAAAAATCCCCCTGCAAATGATGGAATGAACGGCGCCGCTCCTGCGGACGGCGCGCCCGACCCGGCGGCATCCGGCGCCGGGGCCGATCCGGCCGCGGCCGAGGCGGCCAGCGCGGCCGCGCCCGAGCTGACGGAGGCGACGCCCGAGGAGAAGTTGGCGGCGCTGGCGGCGGAGCGCGACGACTTCAAGGACCGCATGCTGCGCATCGCGGCCGAGTTCGAGAACTGGAAGAAGCGCGCCAAGAAGGAGCAGACCGACGCGGTCTCGGAGGCGCGCGAGCGCGTGCTGAAGGACGTGCTGGAGGTCGT
>DATMZL010001696.1:0-3688 GCA_035607075.1 Polyangia bacterium | reverse complement strand
CGCTCCGAGGCCGCGGAAATCTCCAGTGACCCCAGGAGGGCCATCGATTCGCGATGGTGCTTGAGCAGAACGGCGGCGCCGGCCGAGCTGAGATAGGTCACGCCAGAGAAATCGAGCCGCACGTGCCGCGCACCTTCACGTGCGGTTTCGTGAAGCACGTCATCGAGCGACTGCGACCAGTGGTTGTCCAGTCGGCCGATGAGCCGAAGGTGAACGATGCCCCCGGACCGCGTTTTAACGATTTCCACCGGCAGCTCCAATGACTTCCTTCGCCGATCGCACGAGCACGGGCGGCAGGGAGATGTCCAGCGCGCGCGCGGCATCGAGATTGACGATCAGGCTGGTCTTGCCGAAATCCTCCAGCGGAATCTTCGAAGGATTCTCTCCTCGGATGATCCGCGCCGCGAGATGTGCGGCGTGGCGGCCGCTGTCGCGATAGTCGCGGGCCACGACCACCATGGCGCCCCCGACGGCCTGCGATTTCTGGAAAGCGAAGACCGGAAGGTGCGCGCGCCGCGCCGCTTCGCTGATGCTTCCGAACGCCGAGGCGGTGAGGTTTCCGGGAATCTGCAGCACGGCATCGATGTCGCGCGACATCAGCGCCGCGGCGGCGTCGGGGACGTCGGTCGCCGTTTCCGCCGGAACGTACTCGATCTCGAACCCGGTTCGTTTCGCCGATTCGTCGAGCGCGATCTTGGCGTTGACCATGTTCGTTTCCGCGGGGCAGTAGAGCGTGCCCAATCGCCGGATGGCGGGAAAGTGCGTCTTCAGAATGGCCAGCGCCTCGTCATTCGCCGGCAGCAGGCTGACGCCGGTGACATTCGGGGCGTGATCGGTATTGCTCTTCCCCGCTCCCGCCTTCAGGCCCGACGCGACGTAGTTGTAGACCACGGGGACGTTCTGCGCCCGGCGCAGCGCCGCCTGGAGCGTCGGCGTGGAGAAGGTGATGAGCATGTCCGCATGCGCGGTGATCGCGGCGTCGACGAGCGCGGACACGGTGGCCATGTCCCCCTGCGCGTTCAGGATCTCGATCTGGTAGTCGCGCCCATCCTGCAGGCCCGACTCCGCCAGCCCTTCCATCACCCCGGCCTGGGCGTCCTTGACGTCGATGACGTCGTTGTACTGGACGAAGTAGAGCTTCCACTTGTGGTTCGCCGTCCTGGCACGCGCCCGCTCGCGATGCTGCAGGTCGGCAAGCAACAGGATCGCCGACGCGGCAATGACCACGGCGAAGCCAAACGCAGTTCTGCGGAGGGCGTTGGACACGGAACGGCGCGTATCGTCTCTGCGCCGGAAGGCTGTGTCAAGGTGAGAGGGAGTGAGTGCTCAACGCCGGTCTGGCGCGTTTCGTCATCGACTCGTCGCTGGATTTCAATGCGCGCCCGCGGCGCTGACCAGCTCGACCAGTTGTTTGGCGAAACAGCGTTCCGGCTCGGGCGGGACGAGCGTGCGAATGCGCGCGGCCGCCGCGGCGCCGACTTCACGCCACCGGTAGCGCTCGTTCCACGCTCGTTCCATCGCATCGTCGAGCGCATCCTCCGTCGGCGCGGCGGCAATGTAGCCGGTCGCGCCGTCGTCGACGATCTCCGCGTTGCCGCCGACGTCGGTCACGATCGGCACGCGGCCGGAGAGCATCGCTTCGACCAGCACGAGCGGCATCCCTTCGCAGCGCGACGGGAGGACCAGGCCGTGGTGACTACTCCAGATCGCTGGGATCTCGCGAACGAAGCCCGCGAACGCCACGTTGGCGAGGCCGAGGTTGCGCCCCATGCGCTCGAGACTGGCGCGCTGCAGGCCGTCGCCGTAGAACGTGACCGACAGCGGGCGGTCGCGCCAGCGCGGGCGTGCCAGAACGCGCAGCAGAAGATCTTGTCCCTTCTCCTTTGGGTGTAGGCGTCCGACGCAGGCCAGTCGCCATTCGTTACGATCGTCCGGCCAGTCCGTGCGCGGTTCCCACGGAACGAGAAACGGGTTGCGCACCACCGCCGCGCGCGGAAGCGGAAATCCGAGTTGCTCCTCGGTCAGCCGGCGGCTGTGTTCGGAGACGAAAAAGCAGGCCCGCGCGGCGCGGTACACCGCGGCGATCGTCTTCTGCTGCCAGTCGGCCGGCCAATAGAGCTCGCTCGCCTTCTGCGACACGACCACATACGGTAGACGAAGGCGGCGGCAGACCTCGGCCAAGAAATAGCCGTCATGGTTTCCGCCCTGCGACACGACCACGAGATCAGGACGGCGCGAAAGCGCCAATCCGATCAAAAGCCGGGCGGCCTCGTGCCCGTAGGCAGCACTGGAAGACAACGCGCGAACGAGCGTGAACAGGCGCCTGGGCATGAGTGGAAACCGGGCCAGATCGCGAATGCGGCTGGAGAGCGCGCGCAAGCGCCGAATGCGCGGCTCGGATTCATCGACGCCGCTCTTGAAGACGGTGACGCTGTGCCCCTCCGATGCCAGCACGGCGGCGGCCGCACTCCACAGCTCCTCACTCCCACCCCAGGCCCGGTTCCCGCTGACGAAGACGACGTTCATTGCGCTATTCTCGTTTCATTCGCCACGATCTCATCGGTCTCATCCGTGCGGACGAGTGGTGGGAGTACAAGCTCGCTCCGATTCTGTCGGCCTTCTATGCCACCGCGCTCGTCCTGCACGTCGCCGTGAGCTCGCTGTGGGTAAGCGCCTTGTCGCTGCTGCTGGCGATCGTGCCGGCCGCGATTTACGCCAGCGTGATCAATGACGTCACGGACCTCACAGGCGACCTCGAGGCGGGGAAACGGAATGCCGTGGCCGGCCGCTCCCGCTCGATGGTCGGGATGCTCGTCGCGCTCACCATCGCCACGGGTTTCCTCTTCGCCTGGCTCTGGCGCGATGACGCACCACTCCTCTGGTGCTATCTGGCCACGTGGCTGGCATTCTCTCTCTATTCGCTTCCGGTGTTTCGGTTCAAGGAGCGTGGTGCAGCGGGCGTCCTGTGCGACGCTTCCGGGGCACAACTGTTTCCCGCGCTCGTCGCGGTGTTCCTGGCCAGCCGAGGCGCGCAACGCCCGGTGAACGGAGCGTGGGTAGCGAGCGTAGCCGTCTGGGCGCTGGCGTATGGCTTGCGCGGCATCGTCTGGCATCAATTGACCGATGCCGACAACGATCGCATCGCGGGCTTTCGGACCTTTGCGCGTCGGCATCCGCGCGCCGCTCCGTTCATCGGCACGTTCGTCGTTTTCCCTCTCGAGCTCGGCGCTCTCGCGGCCATGCTGTGGCAGATCGGCAGCGCATGGCCGCCGGCGTTTCTCGTGCTGTACGCGCTCTACGCCGTTCGCAGTGCGCGCCGCTGGCAAACGGCGCCGGTGATCGTGGTGCCGAAGCCGCGGTTCTTCATCGTCCTGCACCAGTTCTATTCCGATCTGTTTCCCGTTGCGCTGCTCATCACCGCGTCCTTTCACGAGCGGCGGGACCTCATCGTTCTGGCGGCCCATCTCCTGCTGTTTCCGCGGCGCGTGGTTCACGCGATCAGGCGGCTCAGCGCTTCGACCGCAAAGACCGTCGTCAGCGCCTCGGATCCCCACCACGGCGGCTTCGGTTGAGGATCAAGCCGCCTCTGACCCATGTGATAGAAGCCGGCGCGCGGCCAGGCTCCGGACGGAAGTTGTGCGTCGATCAAAGGTCGAATGTCAGGCACGCGATTCCACAGCAGCAGAGT
>DATMZL010000085.1:0-4913 GCA_035607075.1 Polyangia bacterium | reverse complement strand
CACCGAGGATGCCCGCGCTGCCGGCCCCGTCTGGATCGACCGCCGACGGGGCGGTGCCTGCGTCGGAGGTGACCTCGGATACGTCGGCGGTCACGGTCGCGGGACCCGAGACGACGGCGATCTCGCCGCTCCCGCGTCGTGAAGAGCGCGCGCCCGGCGCAACCTTCACGCTGCCCGCGAATCCGCTCGGCGATCTCGACGCCGCCGATCTGGCGAGCTTCATCGACCACACGTTGTTCGAGACCGACGCTGCGATGGAATCGGCCGCACCCGGCGGCGCGGTCGACGTCGACAGCAACGGCGCGGTCGACGCCGCGCCGACTGTAGGCACGGCGCGCGTCGTCGAGAATCGCGCGGACCGCGCGCGGCGAATCGCCCGTCGCGCGGCGCCGTTCGGCGCGTGCTTGCTCGGCGGGCTACTGGTCGGGATCGCGTTCCGGCCTGCGTCGAAGCCGGCGCCCGCCGTCAGCGTCGTGAGCCCGCCCAGCGTCGTCGCGCCGGCGCCGGCGCCGGCCCCCGCGCCGGCGCGCGCGGTGGACGGCACGCCAGACGGCGATCCGATTCCGTCCGCGCGCAGCTGCTTCGCGCGCGTGACGACCAAGCCTGCGGGCGCGAAGGTTCTGTGGGGAGACGTCGAGCTCGGGTCCAGCCCGATCGCGCACGCGCCCGTTCCGTGCGGCACCGTGACAGTGACGCTTCGGCGCGATCACTACACGGAGGTGACGCGTGAGATCACCGCCGATCACGAGCGCAACGCGGTCGTCGCCGAGCGCCTGCGCCGGCCGCCCGCGAAGCTGATGGTGACGTCCTCGCCGCCGCGCGCCGTCATCAAGATCAACAAGCACCGGATGGGACCGACGCCGCGCGAGGTCGCCGCCACGCGCTTCGAGCGAATTCGCATCGAGGCGTCGCTGCCCGGCTATCGGCCGTGGCGCAAGACGATGGTTCTGACCGACGAGGAGGCACAGGTCGACGTCAGGCTGGTGCGCAAGCGCGGATCGATCGCGGGCGGAGCGTCGGCCGCCCCGACGCCGGCCGCGCGGCCCGCGACGACACCGCCGGCGGGCACCGCCGTGGCGGTTCGCTGACGCCGCTCACGACGTCGGCGTCAGCACCAGCATCACCACGCTCTTGGCGGGCAGCGTGACCTGCAGCGTCTTGCCCGTGATCGAGCAGCTGGAAGCGGCGAGCGGCTGGATGTTCACCTTCTCCGTCTGCGCGTAGTCGTTGTAGCTGTCTTTTGCGGGCCCGGTGATGACCTGCGCGGCCGACACGGTGTACGCGCTCTTGCTGCTCGTGACGGTGACCCGGATGGTGTGTGTGTTCAGCAGGTCGACGTTGGCGAGGCTGATGTTGACGCGTCCCTGATCGTCGACGCTGGAGCCGGCGGACAGTACCGGGAAGGTCTGGCCGTTGCCGGTGATGTTCTCGCTGGTGAGCGTGTTCGGCGCCCACTTCGCGTTCGCGCGGTGGTGGGGCAGGAACATCTTGAACACGTAGAACGTCGGCGTCTTCACGAGCGCGCTGTCGCTGCTCCGGGTCAGCAGCAGCGAGTGAATGACGTTGATCCCCTGGGCCAGGCCCGCCATCGCGTAGCGATCCGCGTGCTGCATGAACAGGTGCAGCGTCTCCGCTCCCGAGATGGCGTCCATCAGCGTGCCTTGCTGCAGCCAATCATCGCTGGCCGTGAAGTTCTGCAGCCAGTCGCCCCATTCGTCCTCGTAGATCTTGATGCGCTTGGCCGAGTCGTATTTGTCGAGGTACATGACGGCCTGATCGATGCGCGGGCCGATCTGACCTTTGTTGGCGGCGTTGACGACGTTGTAGTACTGAGCGTCGGTGAAGCCGACGTTCGGGATGTCGTCCGGGTGATAGATGTAGTCGTGGATCTCGATGCCGTCGATCTTCGCGGCCTGGTTCTTGAGGATCGTGTCGAGCCAGGGCCATCGTCCGATCAGATCGGTGCCGGCGACGATGTTCAGCTTCTTCCCGTTCACGGGCGCTGACAGCATGTTGTAGTTCGCGACGTAGTTCGCCTCGTAGGTCGCTTCGTCCTGGTTGCCGCCGCAGCCCCAGACCTCGTTGCCGACCTTGAAGTGGTTGAGCGTCCATTCCGGGTGACTGGTGTTGTTGTTGATGTACTGGACCCAGGCGAGATTGTTCGCTGCCGCGGCGGACGTCCCCGGACCGGCGATGAGCGGCGGGATTCCGAGCAGCCCGCAGAGCTGCATGTACCGATCGGTGCCGACGTCGTTGCTCGGGTTCTTGTTGGAGCTCCAGTTGTAGCTGCCCGCGGCGCAGCCACCGGGCCACTCGATCATGCCGACGCCGGCCTCCTTGAACGCGTCGATGACGTCGTTGCGCATGCCGTTGGTGTTCGGGATCGTGGAGCTGGTGCCGACGAAGATGCCGCCCGACCAGTTCTTGCCCAGCCGCTCCATCAGGAGGCCGAAGATGCCGCTGTTGATCACGTACTGCGCGGTGTCCGCGTTGACCGTCAGCATGTTCGCGGGCGTGCTGCTCGCGGTGCCGGAGCACGCGTTCGGCGGCGTGCCGCCCGTGCCTGCGGTCCCGATCGATCCGCCGTTGCCGGTCGTTCCAGCATTGCCGGTCGTTCCACCTCGACCCGCGACGCCGGTCGTTCCAGCGGCGCCCGTCGCGCCGCCCCGGCCCGCGGCGCCGCTGGTGCCTGCAATGCCGGTCGTGCCCGCGGCGCCCGTCGTTCCGGCCACGCCCATCGTACCCGCCGCGCCCGTCGCGCTGCCGCCCGCGCCTGTCGTGCCCGCCGCGCCCGTCGCGCCGGCCGACGTTCCCGCGGATCCCGTCGTGCCCGCGCCGCCGCCGTTGCCTGCGCTACCCGTGCTGCCTGCGCTGCCTGTCGTGCCACCGCCGCCGGCCGGTGAGCACGCCGCGGCGACGATCGAGAGGAAGATGACCGCAGGACGACACGAGGGACGGTGAATCATCGAGGGCTCCTCGCACGAATTGTCGGGGAGCGCGGGGAGTTGTCATGGCTACCACCAGGTTTCGGCCTGGATGCCGAAGTTCGCGGCGTTCTGGAACTGCATGTAGTAGTTGGTGAAGACGAGGCCTTGATCGACGCCAGCCTGGCGCGCCGTCTCGTTCCACTTCGCCCAGGTGAAGAAGAGGCGCAGCTCCGGACGCGCCCAGAAGCCTCGATCCGCGGTGATCGCGATGGCGCCCGTGGCCTTGAACAGGAACTGCGGCTTCGAGCCGTTGTCCTTCGTCACGCGGTCGTAGCCCGCTTCGCCGAGCAGCTTCGCGTGCCGGACGAGCGCCAGGCTCACGCGCCCGCCCGCCGAGTACCAGTTCGTTTGCGATCCCATCGTTCCCAGGTCGTCGTGCTGAAAGACGCCCGCCAGCTGGGCGCCGAGCAACGGGATCGGCTGCACGGTCAGCACGTCCAGGACGCGAAAACGCCACTCGGCCAGCTCGTGACGGACGGAGAAATCCGGGTAGTAGAAGCGCGCGAGCGTTCCGAATCCCGTGCCGCCGCCGCGGCCGTACTGGACGGCGAACTTGTTGTCGCCGCCCAGAAGCTTCTGCACGAACTGGAAGGTCGCGCCCCATCCGCCGTGCGACGCGGGGTTGGCGCTGTAGCTGGCGATTCCCTGCACGCCCAGCTGGAACTCGCCGCTCTCCCAGAACTTGATCCCGCGGAGCTGCAGATCGTTGCGAAGGCCGAAATCGATTTGCAGGGGCAACGACGGCTGACTCATGGCCATCGACGTGGGCTCGCCGTCGACGGCGAACGCCCCGTAGCTGAGACGCAGATCCTCGCCGAGGGCGATGTCCTCGATCCCGGCGCCGACGCCGGAGGGATTCCAGTAGAAGAAGTCGCTGATGTAGACGGATTCGCGCTTGTAGTAACGCGTGCCCGCCCAGGCCGTCCCGCCGAACAGCCACGGTACGCCCTTGATGTCCGCGTAGAGCGTCGGGAAGTAGAGCACCGCGCCCGTCGACAGCAGGTTCTGATCCGGCGGGTTGACCGCGCCGTTCGGCGAATAGCCGATGTACGTCGTCGGGATGAAGACCGTCGGCATGACGTGCACGCTCGCGACCGCGCCGTCGTCACCCGCGTACGTCACGATCGTGAAGTGCGTTTCGGACCAGACCTCGCACTCGTTGCCGAGCCGGTACTTCGAAAACATCCCGCCCGGAATGTCGCGCAGCTTGAAGCACGTCATCCGGCCTTGGTGGTTGCTGGCACCGAAGCTGCCCCGGAAATATCCGCTGGTGGTGAGGTCGCCGAACTTCGGCTTGGCCGGCGGCGCCTCGGCGGGCGCGGCCGCCGCGGGCGGGGTGGCCGGCGTCAGCACCGGCACCGGTTGCTCGGCTTGTTTCGGTTGCTCGGTGTTGTGTCGAGCGTCGGCGTCCTCGCCCGCCGGCTCCTGCGCGAAGGCGGGCGCCGACAGGAGACCCGTGATCAGGAATAGCAGCGGCGGTGCGCCTCGCATCGTCATCTCTCCTCGCGCCGTCACTGGTTGAGCGGGCTCGGGGGAGACAGCTCGGGACACTGGTTCGTCAGCGCCATGCAGCTCGCGGGCGGCGCGGCGGTCATGACCTCGAAGAGCGCGGGCGTATCGGCGCGCGTGAGCATGGCGCAGCTCTTGTGCCCGTTGACCGTCTGCGTGAAGGCCGCGACCTCGTCGCTGATGCAGGCGGAGTACGCGGCGACCGTCGCCGTGCAGGTCGACGGGATGTCATTGCAGCCCAGGTTGTCGGCCCACGGATCGCCCTGGTTGCAGGAGCTCTCCTTGTTCGTGCAGTTCGTCTGCGCCTGCGCATCGGTGGGCGCGCTGCTCGAGGCCGCGTACGCGAGACCCTTCCACTTGCAGGTCGTCGCCTTGGGGATCGCGCTGCCGAAGTAGGCGTACGTGTCGTTGCAAAGC
>DATMZL010000091.1:0-3230 GCA_035607075.1 Polyangia bacterium | reverse complement strand
CCGTCCGTCTTCGAACCACAGCTGTTGTTTACGCAGGCAATACCGACGGCGCAGTCGGCAGACGTCGAGCAGTTGGACGTACAAGCGCCTGCCGCGCAGCGGTAGGGGTAGCAGTCGATGGGTGTCGAGGCGGTGCAGCTTCCCAGGCCGTCGCAGGTACCCGCGGGAACGAGCAGCCGGCTCGTCTCACAGCTCGCGGGCGTGCAAACGTAGGCACTCGAAAACCGGGCGCAGCCGCCGTTGCCATCGCACGCTCCGGTCCGCCCGCACGGCGGCTCGGAGTCGCAGAGACCGTGCGGATCGGGGAAGCCCTCGGGCACGGGCAGACAGGTCCCCGTGTAGCCCTCCTGGACGCAGCTCAGACACGCGCCCTTGCACGCGACGTTGCAACAGACGCCGTCGGCGCAGAACCCGCTCGGACAGTCACTGTCGTACGTGCACGTTTGCACGTCGGAGCCGCCGCCCGTTCCGGCTCCCTGCGCGCCCCCACGAGCGCCCCCGGCGCCGCCCCGGTTGCCGCCGGTGCCCCCGCTTCCGCCGGCCGTGGAGCCGCCGCTTCCGGACGGCTTGCGGAGGGACCGAATGTCGATGCACCCCGCAAGCGCGATCAACATCCCGATCCAGAGTGCAATGACGACGCGCGCGCGCAGGAGCTTGAACCTCGCCTTCTGCCTCAGAACGTCGCCCGGATGTCGAACTGGTTGGACCATGGGCTGATCGCGACCGGCATCTTTTTCGTTTTCGCCCCGAGCGCGTGACGCACCCCGGACACCAACAGAACCGCGCCGCCGACGATCCAGGCTCCGACGGCGATGCCCTGGAACGTGCGGATGCTCGACACGCGGGCGTCGTAGTCGGGACATCCTGGGCCTTCGTTGCAGGCCGTCTTCGCCGACGAGAAGTTTTCGTACGCGACGCCCCAGGCGACCGCTCCCGCCGCGACCAATGCTGCACCGCCCAGCGCGATATAGAGATCGACGTGCGAGCGGCGCGGAGGCGCCGGCGATGTCGTGGCGCTGAGTGCGGTCCGCGCGACAACCGGTGATTCGCTTCCATGGGGAAGGTCCGCTGGGAGGGTGACGGAGCTCGCCGACTCGACGAGCGGCGGGATTTCGACCGTGCGTCGCTCGCCCTGCCTGACCTCGACGGTCGTTGACCAGGGCCGGTATCCCGAAGCCGTCGCCAGCACCTTGCGGACACCGGGATCGATAGGTACCGGCACCTGCGATCCGGCTTCGCCGACTTCGCCGACTTCGCCCGGCGGACCATCGTCGACGGCAACGCGGAGCCCCGGCACCGGCGTCGCTGCGACGAGGATCAGGTGAGCGAGCTTCGGCTCGAGCGCGGCGACCCTCTCTTCCGCCACGCGCGCGCGGTCCTCACGGTGCTGTTCGCGGGCGATGCGGGCGGCCGTCTCGTACTCGGCCGACGCCGCCGCGAACTTTCCTTCGCGCTCGTGGCACGAGGCCAGGTTCAACAGCGTTCCCGACGACGCCTCCAGAGCGTAGCTCCGAGCAAAGCGGGCACACGCCGCCGCAACGTTGCCCGTCGCCATCAAGCTTCGGCCCTCGCGAAACAGCACCTCCGCCTCCGGCGAGACCGCCCAGACATTCGACGCGACGACGGATGCCAGCAGCGCAGCCAGCAACGACGCCACCGAACGGGACGGCATGGCGGCGAGTGTATAGGCAGATTCAATCTCTTCGGTTCTTTCTTGAACAAAATGGCGATAATAGGCTGCCTTGGACGGCCCAGAAGCCACCGCGTCCCGTGAAGCCCCGGAGCCGGATCTCGAGCTGATGATCCTGTCCGGAGAAGAGGTCCGTAGCTTCGCGCTTCCGGCGCACGGGGAGATCACGATCGGGCGCGGTGAGCAGAGCCTGCTGCGCATCGACGATCCCTCCGTGTCGCGGAATCACGCCATCCTCCGCGTCGGGAAGACGCTGGCGATCGAAGACCTCGGAAGCGCGAATGGCACCGTCGTCCGAAGCAAAGCCGGCGGGGGTTCGCAGTCGGCGGAAACGCTCAACCTGCGGCACCTCGTTCAGCGCGAGGCCCCGCTGTCCGTCGGCGATTGCGTCGTGTTCGGAACGACGAGCGTCGTCATCCGCCACAGACCGGTGGCGGCCGTCCTCGATCTCGCCGAGACGCGCACGGGCGTCGTCGTCCGGGACCCTGCGATGCGGCTCGTCTACGAGCACGCGTCACTGGCCGCGCGCTCCCTGCTGAACGTGCTGATCTTCGGGGAGACCGGGGTCGGCAAGGAATTGCTCGCCCACGCCATCCACGCGCATTCCCGACGAGCGGCAGGACCATTCGTCAGCGTGAACTGCGCCGCCCTCACCGAATCGCTTGTTGAGAGTGAGTTGTTCGGCTACGAGAAGGGTGCGTTCACGGGCGCGTACCAGGCGCGTGCCGGTCTGTTCGAAGCTGCGTCCGGCGGTACGGTCTTCCTCGACGAGGTCGGCGAGCTGGCCGCGGGTGTTCAGGCCAAGTTGCTCCGCGCGATGGAACAACGTACCGTCACACGGCTCGGCTCCAACCGCGAACGACCGATCGACGTGCGGTTCGTCGCCGCGACCAACCTCGAGCTCGAGGCCGCGAGCGTCGATGGGCGCTTCCGTCAGGATCTATTCTTTCGCCTGAACGGATTCTCGCTTTCGGTGCCGCCGCTTCGCGAGCGGCTGCAGGAGATCGAGCCGCTTGCGGGGATATTCGTGACGACCGCGTGCCGCGACGTTGAACGCTCGGAGCCGCCGGTCCTGTCTGCGTCTGTCCTGGAGATTCTGTGCCGCCATAGGTGGCCCGGAAACGTGCGCGAGCTCCGCAATGCGATCGGACGCGCGGTCGCCCTCTGCATCGGTGATGTGTTGTTGCCCGAGCACCTGCCGCCCTCGATCCTCAAGGCGGTCGAGACGCGACACGCGCCGCCTGCCCCCGAGGCCCCTCCAGGCCCCGTGTCATCCCGTGGCAACGGCGTGGCGACCCTGTCCGAAGCGAAGGACGTTCTCGAGAAGCGAAGAATCGTGGAGGCGCTCGATCAGTTCGCGGGAAACCAGACCCGAGCCGCCCGCTTTCTTGGCATCTCGCGCGGTACCCTCCTCGCCCGCATCGATGCCTTCGGGATTCCGCGGCCTCGTCGGAACGACGATTGACCTCTATACTCGCGCGCGATGGCGTGGGACCAGGACACGGCGCCTGTGATCGACCCGGCCGGTTCCATCGCGCCG
>DATMZL010000096.1:0-2447 GCA_035607075.1 Polyangia bacterium | reverse complement strand
CGCCAACGTGTACACGATCCTGGGCTCCGAGATCGCCGATCACGACTGGCGCTCGCTGGCCGACATTCTGGCCAACGTCCCCGGCATGTACATCGTCGACGATTACGTCTCGTACAACGTCAGCGTGCGAGGCGCGAGCGGCGGCCTGCGCGCCGGCACGCGCGTCATCAAGGTCATGATCAACGGCGTCGACATCAACTTCCGTCCCGACTCGAACGCGCTGATCGGTCCGGAGTTCATCCCCGTCGAGATGATCGATCGCGTCGAGATCGCGCGCGGTCCGCTGTCGGCGCTCTACGGCGCGAACGCCTTCCTGGCCACGGTCAACGTCATCACCATCGCGCCGGAGCGCCTGGCCGGCGAGCTGGCCGCCCGCGGACTCGTCCGTCCGGTCTCGGGCCAGACGCGGTTCGGGTACGGCGGCACCGGCTTGGCGATGGACAAGATCAACGACTGGCTGCAGCTGATGCTGGGCGCGTCCCACGATCGCGTCGATCGCGGCGGCTTGACCGTCGAGCAGACGTTTCCGACGCAGAACATGATGAACGCGCCGCTCGGGCAGCGGAGCGGCACCGATCTCTCCCGACCGCTCAACGTCTTCGGGCGCATGACGGCGACGACCCGCCGCTTCGGCGAGACGTCGCTGCAGGGCGGTCTGCAGCAGATGGACTCGAACGGCCAGTTCCAGCTGAACTCGGTTCTCTCCGGCAGCCGCTTCGCGATCCGGAACGTCTGGGCGTCAGCCCAGCATCACGCGAGCTGGACCGACATGGTTTCGACCCAGGCGATGGTGGGCGTGTCCCACGGCGCGCCGACGGGCAGCGAGCAGCTTTACCGGACGCCAAGCCCGGCGTCTCTCGACCAGAACCCCGGTCCTGAGTTCGGACTGCCGATCAGCTACTTCACGCGCAACTTCGGCTACACGGCCGCCGACGCGACGGCCGCAGTCACCGTCCAGCCCCGGACGAACCTGCGCTTTTCGGGCGGCGTCGACGGTTCATACGAAGAGCACCAGACGCTCTACTACTCCGAGCACTTCCTCCGCTCCGACGATCCGTTTCACATGCCGGGCGACGTGCTCGTCTACAACGGCGACCCGGTGCCGGTCCCCGAGGTGACTGTCAAGAAGGTCGCGCCCAACCTGCACGCGATGTACAGCCCGCTTCCGCGCATCCGCCTCTATGCGGACGGGCGCCTCGACTGGAGCAACCTCTTCCCGGTCCAGTACAGCTGGCGCGCGGCGGCCGGCTGGCGAATTCTTCCCAACCTGGTGGTGAAGGCGATCGCGGGCCACGCCTTCCAGACACCGTCGACGGTTTTCCTTTACGCGTACCCGGGCTTCGGCACCGGCGAGGACATTCAGGGCAGCAAGAACGTTCGCGCCGCGAGCGCGCTGGTGCCGCAGACCGTCCAGAGCGGCGAGCTCGTTCTCAACTACATCAGCGGCGATCGCTTGTCCGTGAACGTCGCCGGCTACCTGCAATCGGTCAAGGACCAGATCGCCTTCCAGCAGGACCTGGGCGGCACCTTCTACGCGCAGAACGAGGGGACCTCGACGAGCTACGGCGCGGAGATGAACGTCACCGCGCGCGTCTGGCGCCTCGAGCCGTACGCCCGGCTGTCGAAGCAGTGGTTCGAGAACAGCTTCCAGGTGGGGATGGGACCAGCCGTTCCGCCGCCGCTCGTCCCTTCGTACTGGGGCATGGGCGGCGTGCGCTTCAGTCTGCCGGTCCCGAGGTTGATGTTCGACGTGTCCTGGAAGGTGGTCGGCGAGCGCGGCGCTTCGCAGAGCAACATCGCCGCGAACGGCAACAACTCGTACGCGTTGCCCCGCTACAACTCGCTGAACGCCGCGGCCTCCGTCGTGCTGACCCCGCTCGGTCGCACGCACGAGACCCGCCTGACCCTCTCCGGTCGCAATCTTCTGAACGAGAAGTACTTCGAGCCCGGCTTCGGCGGCATCGACATCCCCGGCATGGGCCTGACGATCCTGCTGAACGCCACGCAGTCGTTCTAGCGCCCCGAAAGCGGCCGTTAACGCGGCGCGAGTGGGGCTGGGGACGGAGGGCCCCGCGGCTCGTAAGTGCCCGCCGCTCGCGGGCCAAGGCGTTGTCTGGGAGGCAACGACTCGCTGTTGCGAGGGCAACGTCACAGGCCCTCCCAAGGCCAATATCATTGGAAAATTTCGTTGGCACCATTACTGCTTTTACTCGCCTCGGATTTGGATATGACACCCGCACCGTCACCCGGAGGAGGCCCAAAAATGTACCGCCGACCCAAACAATCCAGACTTTCCCGCGCGTCGGCGCTTGCCATCGCGTTCGTCAGCGCGCTGGCAGCCGCTGGCTGCGCCGAGCTTGGCGATCAAGGAGATGACGTCAGCGTCACCACCAACAAGGCGATCTACGCGGCGAACGACTTCGAGACGGCGGCCAACCCGCCGGTCG
>DATMZL010000115.1:0-2372 GCA_035607075.1 Polyangia bacterium | reverse complement strand
CGCGTAACGGGTCCCAGCGATGTGCAGCGGCTGGAGCGCGATCGTCACCGCGACAAGCAGCACCGAGAACGCGAGCATCGTCGCGCGCGTGACCCGCGCCGACACGGTCAGCGGAAGCACCTTGAAGCCGGCGCGCGCGTAGTCGGCGCCGCGGTAGATGGCGATCGCGAGAAAGTGCGGGATCTGCCAGAGGAACAGCACCGCGAACAGCGCCAGCCCAGGCGCGTCCAGGTGGCCCGTCACCGCCGTCCATCCCATCAGAGGCGGCAGCGCGCCCGGGATCGCGCCCACGAACACCGCCGCACCCGACGTCCGTTTGAGCGGCGTGTAGACGGCGACGTAACCGCCGACCGCCAGCATGCCCAGCAACCCCGTCAGCAGGTTGCTGCCCAGGAACACCAGCGCGATGCCGACGCAGGACAGCCCCGCGCCGAACGCCAGCGCAGCCTCGGGCGACACGATCGCACGCGGCAGCGGCCGATCGCGCGTGCGCTCCATCAGCGCGTCGGCGTCGCGTTCCAGGTACATGTTCAGCGCGTTCGACGCCGCGACCAGCAGCGCGGTCCCGATCAGCGTCATGATCGTCCGCCAGTGCGCGATCTCGCCGGGCGCCAGCCACAGGCCGCCCAGGAAGGTGATGATCACCATCCCGGTGATGCGGGGCTTGCCCAGGCGGACCATGCTCGCGAACCACTCGATGCTGACCGGGCCGGGCGCCGTCGCCGGATCGGCGCGCAGCGCGACAAGCACCTGCGTCGCCAGCAGCGCGGTCGCGACCGCCAGGTGCGACTCGACGGTGGCCAGGTCGAGGAAGCTGGTCACGGCGTGGATCCCGAGCGCGATCTGCACGCAGACGAGCAGGGGCGCCACGATCGCCAGCGCGCGCAAATCACGCCGCGGGCCCGCCTGGCGCAGCGTCAGGATCGACGACGCGAACACGATCAGCGCGACCGCGACGCCGGTGAGGCGGTGCAGCGCCTGGATCAGCACCGTCGGGTGCGCGTCCGGCCACAGCGACCCGCGGCAGAGCGGGACGTCGGTGCAGGCGAGCGCAGCGCCCGAATGCCGGACCAACCCGCCCAGCAGCATCTGGAAATAGATCGCGACCGCCGCCACGAGCGCCATTCGCGCCACCGACGCCGGCGGGGTGGGCGGCGCCGTCGCGTGGGGAGCCGGCGAGCTTCGCTCGCCGCGTACCATCGCGGGAGGGTTTGGGAACCCTTCGAGGGTTCCCATTTGAGCGTCCGGCACCGGACGCGATCGCACGGCCACGTACAGCACCGTCAGGAAGAACAGCAACGACGTCCCGGTGTGCGCCGTCGAGATCGGCGTGGGCAGCCGCAGCAGCACCGTGATGCCGCCCAGGAGGCCCTGCACGACGACCAGGCCCACCGCCAGCCAGCCGAACGGCCGCAGCGGCCGCAGCGACGGCGCCTTCGCCGCGGTCAGCAGCGTCGCCAGCACCAGCGTCAGGATCCCGACGGTCGTCGCCGCCAGCCGGTGGCTGTGCTCGACGAGCACGCCGCCCTCCATCTTCGGCATCAGCGACCCGTAGCAGGTCGGCCAGTCAGGGCAGGCGAGGCTGGATCCGGTGCCGTGGACCAGGCCGCCGATCAGGATCAGCAGGTAGGTAGCGACCGCGGTCGCGACCGCAAAGCGGTGAACGACGCGGGGGCGGAGCAACATCGGGCGCGTTTATAGCCGAAAAGCCGACCGGACGCGCCCCGAATTCGTTTCGATCAGCGCGTCACTTGGCGGCGAACTGGAAGGCGGCCTGGGCGGGCGTGTCAGCGGCGACCGTGACCTCCGCAGTTTTTGCGCCGAAGCGCTCGTGCCAGGCCTCGACCGTGTAGTTGCCGGCGGGGAGGCCCGTGATCTTGAAGCTGCCGTCGTCGCTCGTGACGGCGAAGAACGGATGGCTGGACACCAGCACGAAGCCGGTCATCCACGGGTGCACGTCGCACTTGAGCTTCACGATCTGGTCGGCGTCCTTGAACTGCTGGACCATCGGCGGCTGGCCCGGGATCTCCGCCTTGTTGAACAGCGTCGACGCGCCCTTGTAGCCGTGGATGTTGTGCAGGGTCATGTCGCTGTTCTTGATCTGCACCGGCTGACCGAGAACGATCCCCTGCACGCGCGGCCGGTACATGCACGCGCTCTGGTCGACGACCGCCGCCGTGGCGGGCGGGTCGAACTGGCCGCTGACGCCCTTGGTGACGCGCACGATGACGTTCTTCAGCGCGCCGCCCGGACCGACGACGACCTCTTCGTCCTTCATCGGCGTCTTGGCGCAGTACGGATCGGCCTGGCGCTTCGTCATCTGCATCTCGGGCGGCGTGCCCACCAGCTTCACGGTGCCGGCGATCGTGCCC
>DATMZL010000121.1:0-2198 GCA_035607075.1 Polyangia bacterium | reverse complement strand
CAGCGTCGCCGTCGTCGCGGTCAGCGCGGTCGCCGCCGTCGTCGACACCGTCGGCACCACGGGCAACGTCAAGAACGACACCACCGCGCCGACGGACGTGCCGAGCGAGTTGTTCGCGAGCGCGCAGTACCAGTAGGTCGTCCCCGGCGTCAGGCTGATCGCGGTGTTCGTGTTGAACGAGTACGCGGCCGGCGTCGTGCCCATGCCGAGGTTCTGCGTGCTGGTTCCCGCCGGAACGCGCGTACCGGTCGAGTCACTGCACGTTCCCGGATCGGTCGTGTAGAGCCGGAACCAGCCGGTCGTCGCGGCGGCGGTCGGGTTGGCGGTGCCGTTGAGCAACGCGGTCGTCGCGGCGATGCTTGTCGCGCCGGTGGTGACGACGGCGGGCGGCCCGGGCGTCGTGAACGACAGCACGGAACCGAAGCCGTTCCCCGACGGGTTCCCCGTGATCGCGCAGAAGTAATACGTCGTGCCCGGCATCAGCCCGGTCGCGGAGATCGCGTAGCTCATGCTGCCCGTCGTGCCGAGCGAGGTGCCGCCCGTCGCGGGAACGCGCGTTCCGAACGTGTCGTTGCAGGTGCCGGGGTTGGTCGTGTTGACGCGATACCAACCGGTCGTCATCTCACCGTTCGGATTGCCCGAGCCGTTGAGCAACGCGGACGTGCTCAGCACGTTGGTCGCCGCCGTCGTCGCCGCCGTCGGTGCCGCCGCGAACGCAACGCTCGTCGAGCCGAGCACCGCCGCCACCACCACCGCGCGAAGCAGAATTACGAAAATCGGCGCACGAAGAACACACGTCATCCTCTGTCCCCTTCCCGCTGTCCTAAGAGAGGCCACTGCGGGCGAGCAAACTAACATGTCCATATGATCACGAACAAGATGCCCGCCGGGCTTGCATCGATCGAAACCGCGCGTTGGCCGCATCGTCATGGACGGAGGTCGGACGTTCGGACGGGCCCTCCCAGGCGTTGTCGCGTCGCTTATTGACTGGACAGCCGGTCCGCGCGCGAGCGAGATTTCCGCCCCGATGACGCCCTCGTTGCGGCACGTTTTACAGGCGATTGGCTTGTGCGCGCTGCTCGCGGCGGGCTGCAAGAAGGGCGAGACGCAATTTCGCCTCGACAACGGACTGCGCGTCCAGCTGGTGCCGTCGTCGGGCGACAAGGCGGCGCTCGCGATCCTTTTCGACGTCGGCGCCGATCATGATCCGCCCGACCGCTCGGGGATGGCGCAGCTGGTCAACCGCTTGTTCGCAACAATGGACCGGGAAGGCAAACCGAACCGGACGGTGCAGACGCGAACCGGCGGGAGCTACACCTTCTATGGGTTGGCGGTTCCGCGCGAGCGTCTCATGGACGAGATCGACGACGCGGCGGCGCGTCTGTCGACGTTGGCGCCGACCGAGGCCGACCTGACACGCGAGAAGCCACGGCTGCTCGAGCAGATCGCGTCCATGCAGGAGGGCGATCCGAACCTGGCCGCGATCAATCGCGCCTCCGAGGCGCTGCGCCCCAGCCCCGGCGGCGGGAAGAGGGGCGGCATCGCCGCCGAGGTTCAGCCGATCACGCTGGCCGAGGTGGACGCGTTCCGGCGCGCGCACTATGGCGCGTCCACCGCGCGCCTCGTCGTCGCCGGTCACTTCGACGCTGCTGAGGTAACGAAGAAGATCCGCGCCGCGTTCGCGAACGTCCCCGCGGCGACGCCGCCGCGCGCCCGGCCTGACGCGGGATCGCGTGTGACCGGAACGCTGGTGATGGGCGATATGCCGAGCGCGTTCGCGCTGGCCGTGCCGGTGCCCGACCCGAAG
The DNA here is from genome assembly GCA_035607075.1 of Polyangia bacterium. Lineage (GTDB taxonomy): Bacteria > Myxococcota_A > Polyangia > Fen-1088 > Fen-1088 > JADGRB01. Next base: position 391 of record DATMZL010000121.1, on the reverse strand, counting down.
GATTCTCTCTACGCGGCGTTCGTCGTGCTCGCGGCGCGCGTGAACGGCGACGGCAACCACGCGCGCGCGTGGACGGGCAACTTCGCGCCGCTCGCGCGACCCGACACGCTGCTGGTGACCGCCGCCATTCCGAAGGACCAGCAACCGGAGGCGTTCGCCGAGAAGATCCGGAGCGAGGTCAGCGCGCTCGTGAAGGCGCCGCTCGGCGCGGATGAAGCGACGAAGGCGCTCGCGATGTTCGGCAACCTGCTGGGCCTCGCGCCCACGGGCGAACCGCTGGAGACGGCGTTCGCAGCGGGGCGGCGGGCGCAGATCGGCTTCGACCCGAAGGCGCTCGAACAGGCGGCAACGAAGGTGACGGCGGAACAGGTCACCGAAGGGGCGAAGCTGT
>DATMZL010000129.1:0-3321 GCA_035607075.1 Polyangia bacterium | reverse complement strand
GTGCAGCGAGGACGCCGCCGGGCCGCTCACCTGCGGGACGAAGGCGGGCGCGGCGTCCTGCCAGTGCGCGGAAAACACCGGCACGTCCGTGTTCGTCGATCCCGCGGCGGGCAGCGACGCGGCCGACGGCAGCCACCCGTTCCCGACGGGGATCCAGACGCCCGTCGCCTGCCGCTTCGCCACGCTGACGCACGGGCTCGACCGCGTCGGCTCGCCCGGCACGGTGATCGCGATCAGCGACTACCCGCCCGTCGCGTTCACGACGGAGCTGCTGCCGCTCGCGGTGAAGAGCGGCGTCACGCTGACGACCGCGGACCCGACCAACCCAGCCAGCTACATCATCCAGTTCGGCGACCTGGCCGCCGACGCGGCGCTGACGATGGCGCCCGGAACGGCCGCCTCCGGCTTCACGATCGTCCAGGCCGGATCCGCCAACCCGGCAGCGAACGCGGTGATGTGCAGCGCTGGCGCCGTGTCATTGGCATCGCTGGTTCTGGACGGTAACGACGCGATGACCAACGGCATCGTCAGCCGCGGCAGCTGCGCCGCGACGCTGACCGGCGTCGTCGCCCAGCAGTTCACCGCCAACGCGCTCGAAGCGTCCAGCACCGGCGCGACGATCGTCACCGGCGGCGCGCTGCACTCGTCGCTTGTCGGCCTGCGGCAGGCGAGCAGTACCGTGACGGCGCACGCGATCAACGTCCACGACAACGCGCAGGAAGGCATCCTGCTCGTCGGCGGTTCGCCCAATCTCGTCATCGACAGCGGCAGCATCGTCACGCTGAACGGCCGCACGGGCGCCGGCTTCGCCGGCATCAGCGTCACCAAGGGCTCGCTCGCCGCCGCCAACACCACCATCACCGGCAACGGCGCCGCCGGCGTCGTGCTCGGGAGCGGCGCCGTGGTTCACGGTCTGACGACCGTCGACGTCAGCCTGAACGGCGCCACCGTCGGATCGCCGGGCGTGTCGATCGTCAACGGCACGCTGAACGCGAGCGGGCTGTCGGCGACGAAGAACACCGCGGGCGGCGTGGCGGTGCTGGGATCGAGCGCGACGGTGAGCCTGACGAATGCCGCGCTCAACGCCAACACCGGGCGCGGCCTGATCGCCGCCGCAGGCACCGTCACGGTGTCAGGCGGCACGTTCAACGCCAACCAGCAGGACGGGATCCTCGCGGGGGGCGGCAACGTCACGATCGCCGGCGGCGCGACGATGGCGAACAACGGCACGCACGGCCTGGACATGCTCGGCGCGACGACGAACGTGACGGGCGCCGACATCCACCACAACGTGCAGAACGGCGTCTTCATCAACTCGAACGGCGCCGTCATCAAGATCGGTTCGCCCGGAATGCCGGGCCCGGTCGTGAACATCCACGACAACACCCTCCACGGCGTCATGGTGGGCGCTTCGCCGCCGACCAGCAGCGGCGCGAACACGCTCACCATCGACACGGCCAGCTTCGTCCAGAACAGGCAGAGCGGCATCTTCATCGCGGGGGATGCGGGTTCGGTCGGCGTGACCGTCCGCAGCTGCACGATCGGCGGCAACGGCGCTGTCGGCCTCCGCGTCGAGCAAGGCGCGGGCAACACGACGACGGCTGTAATCCAGTTCAACGACATCACCGGAAATAACGGAAACGGCGCGGCCGACTCGATCGGCGGCGCGCTGTTCGGCACCGCGAGCACGCTGACAAGCTTCGTCGGCAACACGATTCACGCGAACAACGGCGACGAGCTCGGCTTCGCGGGCCCGGCCAACGGCGGCGCGACTTGGACGCTGGGCACCAACAGCTGCGACGCGAACGCGAACTTGATCTACTGCTACGGCACCGGCAACGTCGGCCTGCGGGCCGCGCTGGCGGCGACCGTCGACGCGCGCGGCAACCACTGGGTGAACGCCAGCCCAGCCGGAAACGTCGACTACTCGGTCTCCGGCGGCGCCTCGGTGAACGCGGGCGGCGCGTGCAACGCGATCGCGATCTGCCCGTGATCTGAACTGATCTGATTTATCGATACGACGCGCGCGACCGAGGTTGCGCTCGAGCTGTGGCGTCACACGGGTTCGCGTGGGGTGGGCGCGGGCCAACACTGGGGGGACAGTCCCCCCCGCCACTCGATTTGTGTGTCATTCGTGGAACCGTTGTTTTTTGTCTGCCTGCTCCGGTTTCGCGCAGCGACTAAAGGGCGCAGCAAAAACGCAACCCGAGGAGCCCCCCAATGCGCCGACGACTTCCATTCGCTGCGATGCTCGCGCTACCGCTCGCGGCGGCCACCTGCACGAACGTCGAAGACGACGTCAGCTCGAGCGCGAGCCTCGCCCTCGGCGACGCGCTGCCGGGAACGAACGCGACCGACTTCGCCGAGGCGAAGGCGGCGTTCAGCACGTCCGAGAACGCGGCCGACGGCCTCGGACCGATCTTCAACGAGCGCGGCTGCGGCACCTGCCACCAGAACGGCGCGGTCGGCGGCGCAGGCCAGCAGATCGAACAGCGCTACGGGACGCTGACCAACGGCGTCTTCGATCCACTCGCGAACACCGGCGGCTCGCTCCGCCAACTGTTCGGCATCGGCGGCTTCAACGTCGGCGGCGTGAACTGCAACTCGGGCACCGACGCCAACCCGGCGGCGGGCGCGACGATCTTCGCGGGCCGGCTGACGACGCCGGTCTTCGGGCTCGGCCTGGTCGATTCGCTGCCTGACTCGCGCTTCGACACGCTCGCATCGCGCGAGCCGACCGCCGTCCGCGGCATCGTCAACCGCGTCACCATCGCGATGGCGAACCCCGCCGATCCCGGCCAGTCGAACGGCGCCACGCGCGTCGGTCGCTTCGGCTGGAAGGCGGGCGTGCCGAACCTCGGCCAGTTCTCGGGCGACGCCTACCTCAACGAGATGGGCATCACCACGACCTCGTGCAACCGCGGCGTCGTGAACCGGACGTTCGCGACCGAGAACCGCGCGAACCGCGCGCCGACCAACGCCGTCATCAACGGCTGCCCGGATGACATGGTGCCGGGGACCGACGACGACCTCGCGGAGGAGACCAACAACTGCGCGGGCAGCCTGACCGAGGTCCAGGACGACGTGGCGAACTTCGCGTTCTTCATGCGCGAGCTCGCCGCTCCGCCCCGCGGCCTCGACAACAGCAACGGCCGCGGGCTGACCGAGTTCAACCGCGAGGGCTGCAACGGCTGCCACGTCACCACGACGTTCACGGTCACGATCAACGGGCGGAGCGTGTCGTTCCAGCCGTTCTCCGACTTCCTCAAGCACGACATGGGGTCGCTCAGCGACGGCATCGGCAACGACGGCGACTCGGTG
>DATMZL010000133.1:0-2526 GCA_035607075.1 Polyangia bacterium | reverse complement strand
TCGCGTCGTACTTGAACCAGAAGTGGGCTTCGCTGGTGAAGCTGAAGTTGTGCAACGGCGCGCCAGGCTCGGTCGGGTAGTTGGGGTCGAAAGGCGGCGCGATGGTCGCGCTCTTGCGCTCGGAGTCGGGTGTGAAGCTGTCCCCGTCGACGGGGTAAAACAGCGGCGTTCCGTCGAGCGTCCCGGTCTGGAAGACCGCGGAGTAGTTCCCTCCCGAGAGGGTGCAGGAGAGCATCTTGTATCCCTGCGCGGTGTACGAGTCGCAATCGGTTGTACCGAACCTCAACGTGCAGGGGATCGGAAGGCCGGTCGCCGTGTCGATCGTCTCGGAGCCAGTAACGCCGCAGAAGAACGCCGTCACCGTCGTTTGCCACTGTTCCCCGTTTGGCCCGTATCGGTTGCCGAATGTGCCGGCACCGTTGCCAAACAGGGGCAGCTTCCCGACCGTCGTGTGGTTGACGCCGGGCGTGTCGCGGTACCACATGGCGAATGTGGACGTCGTCGTGAACGCGCCGGTGATATCCGTGAAGACGGGCTTGCCGTTCGCGTCGAGGTCCGGTTGCACCATGCCGGTGGTCGCCGTCATGCGACCGGTCGCGGCTGGCTCGAAGTCCGCGGGATTGTGCGCGCGAAAATCCCGATAGACGATCGGCATCGAGATCTTGTCGCCCGGAACGCCCGCGGGGCACTCGTAACCAGACTCGATCGTACAGCGCGCGGAACACCCGTCGCCGTCGACGATATTGCCGTCGTCGCACGCTTCGCCGGCAACGACGACGCCGTCGCCGCAGTGGGACTCGCAGGCGCCGGCGGCGCAGTGGGGTTCGATCTGGCAGTCCGCGGAGCAGCCGTCGAACGGCAACAGGTTGCCGTCGTCGCAGCTCTCGAGCCCGTTGGTCACGGCGTCACCGCAGGTCGCCGAACCGCCGGTGCCTCCGCCGCCGCCTCTGCCGGTGCCGCCGAGACCAGCCATCCCGCCCGTGCCCGTGACGCCTCCCGTGCCGGAAACGCCACCCGCGCCTGCGCCAGCCGCGCCGCCCGTCCCCGCTCCGCCGGTGCCGCCCGTCCCCGCTCCACCGGCGCCGCCCGTGCTCGTCGAACCTCCTGTGCCCGTCGCGCCACTCGTGCCTGCCCCGCCGCTCGTGCCCGCAGCTCCGGTCGTGCCCGCAGCACCGCTCGTCCCCGCCGCGCCGCTCGTGCCCGCTGCTCCGCTCGTGCCCGCCGCACCACTCGTGCCTACAGCGCCGCTCGTGCCCGCTGCCCCGGTCGTGCCAGCCGCCCCGGTGGTGCCAGCTGCCCCGGTGGTGCCCCCTTTCCCGGTCTTGCCCGCCGCACCACCGGCGCCCGCCATCCCGGATCCGCCACGCCCAGTGTCGACCGGCGGTTGAATGTCGTTACACGCCGCCGCGAACAACCAGATACAGCCACACAACACCGATACAGACGTGAAGCGACTGGACATGGCCGGAGTGTAACCCGCCGCTCAGCGGACGAGCGGCCGCTTCGTCCCGACGACCGCCCGCGCGATCTCGCGGATCTTCGCGCGCACGAACTTGCAGGGCTCGTCGTCGTCGGTGACGGCCGGCCAAAGTAACTCGGCGTGCGAGCCTTCGATCTTCAGGGTGGCCGGCAGCGGCTTGATCTTGAGGTGCGGACGAGCGGCGACGATCTTCACCGCGACCAGCTCGGGGATGGTCGCCAGCATCGCCGTCCCGTCGACGATCGCGCCGATGTTGGCGAAGCTCGAGACCGAGCAGCGGACGTTGCGGGTCTTGCCGTACATGTCTTCGACGATCCCGCGCAGGTCTCCGTTGTACGAGACGATCACGTGATCGTGGGCGAAGTACTCGGCCTCGGTCAGCGTCCGCTTCCTCACCTTGGCGTGGCGCGGATCGTAGAGGCAGGTGAACCCGCCGTAGAACAGACGCTCGCGCCGGATCGTCGCGGGGAGATCGTCCGCTACGGTGATCGCCGCCGCCAACCCGGAGGCGAGCTCCACCCCGACGGTGCGGAACTGCACCGGGACCGCGACGATCCGGATGCGCGGGGCCTCGCGCTCGAGCACGCGCAACAGCGGCGGCAAGCCCCACAGCTCGGCCGAGTCCGAGAGGCCGAGGCGCAGCGTCCGCTCCGCCGTCGCCGGATCGAACGTCGCCGGCGCCAGCGCCGCCTCGACGAGCGGCCCGAGGTGCACGTCCAGGCCGGCGCGCAGCCGCTCGCCGCGGTTGGTGAGCGCGATGCCGCGGCCGCTGCGCAGAAACAGCGGCGCGCCCACCGCCGTGGTCAGCCGCCGCAGCGCCGCGCTGACCGCCGACTGCGTGACATAGAGGCGCTTGGCGGCCTCGGTGACACCGCCGGTCTCTGCGACCGCCGCGAAGACGCGCAGGAGGTTGAGATCGAGATCGCGCCCGAAATCCCGTCCATGAATATTGAGCATGTGTCCTATATATCCTATTCACTGGATTGATATACCAACCGAGCTCAGATTGAGCCCATGACAACGACAACGACGACGACGACAACGAC
>DATMZL010000414.1:0-3520 GCA_035607075.1 Polyangia bacterium | reverse complement strand
CGTACCAGTACGCGGTGGCGTCGACGGCGATGGATGTGTCGGTCCAGTGCCAGATCTCGAAGTCGAAGCGCAGCGAGCGCGAAAACGGGATCGGGTCGAGGATGTGAAAGCGATTCATCGAGTAGAGGCCGCCAAAGCCGTCGCCGGCGGTCGCGGTCTGCGCGTGGTACGCGTGCTCGAATCGCTCCGTCGTCGACCAGGCATAGCCGAAGTAATCCTCGGTGCCGGTGCCGAACAAGCTGGGGAACGCTTCCCCGTCGACGTAGATCTTCTCGTCGCCTTCGCCCCACCAGTTGGCGCCGGGCGGGTTGTCGATGTTCAGCACCGTCCCGACCAGCTGGCCCTGGCCGTCGATGCGCGCGACGTTCCAGTCGCGGAAGGGCCGCGTGCGAACCATCTCGCGCGGCCGCCAGGCCGCGTGAAAAAGCAGGCTGTCTTTTTCGAATGGCGCAGGGGTCACGTCGATCGCGCCCGCGATGTCGATCGCGCCGGGATCGGTGCGCGCGATCGTCACGACAGCGCGCTTCGCGAACGGCATCCGGAAGCGGCACACCAGCAAGTTGTCTCCCGCGACCGTGAAGGGCAGGGTCGAGTACGTGTTCCAGGCCGGGCCGGTGCCGAAGAAGTCGATCAGCGGCGCGTCCACGGTCGTCTCGCCGTCGAAAGTAATCGTCAGCCGCGTCGAGCGCAGCCGCTGCGGCGTGCGCTCGGCGGTCGTGATGCGTAGCTCGGTGACTTCGCCGCCGCCCGCCGGCGCGGTGATGGTCGTGACCGACGGGTGGCCCGGGTCGACCGCGGCGGCCGCGATCGGCACCGTCCGCACGTTCGCAGCGGGCGGGGGACCGTTCTGAAGCACGCGGGCCACGCGGCGAATCGTCGGGGCCGCGCGGGCGAGCTCGACGGCGGAGTACGGACGCACGCGCGCCGCGTCCGGGGCGCCGTATCGCCGGTAGCCGATCTGGTAGTACAGCTTCGCCATCGGCCGCCCGGTGAACGGATCGGGCGAGACAATGTCGTCGACGGTGACCAGGCAATGGCGCGCGAACGGGAAGGGGAAGAAGAGGTTGTTCCCGCGCCCGACGACGTGCGCGAGCGGCGCGACGAACGGCGGCACCGCGCCGCGCAGCAGCGCCGCCACGGGCGCCTCCAGCGCCGGCGTCGCCTCGCCGTCGATGTACATGCACAACATGCCTCCAATCGTCGCCGTCCAGATACGAACGATCGCGCCCGGTCCATCGGCGTCCAGCAGCACGTAGCGCTTGCCGCCGTCGGGCCGCGTCTCCACGCGCACCAGGTTGGCCAGCGTGTCGGTGACGAAGTCGTCGTTCGCGAACCACGCGTCGCCGTCCTCCGGGCGGCGCGAGCGCCGGTCGGTGCTGGCCGCCTGCGCGGCCTTGAACCGCGTGGCCGGCAGCCGCGCCAGGCGCTCGAGATCGATCATCTCGCCCAGTAACGACAGCACGCTGATCTCGCCGGGCGCCGGCGTCGCCTCCGGGCCGGCCGGCGCTTCGGCGGGAGTCGCGGGCGCTGGCGGAGGCGGAGACGGAGGCGGCAAGGCCGGCGGCGCGGGAGCGGCTGTCTGATCGCCGCCGCCTCCGCCGCCCGTGAAATGGATGATGGCGGCGAAGCCGAGCGCCGCCGTCACGCCGATCGCGATGTCCTTCCCGCGCACGCGCCGATGGTCGCACATTCGCGGTCAACGGTTGGGCTTGCCGCGCGGCTGCGGCGACGCAGGTTGAGCGGCACGATGGAGACGCACACCCATACGACCCCCGAGCCGATCGATGTCGCGCCCGACAGCCCCGGCGTGCGGGCGCTTCTCGCGCAGTTGGCGCGGGCGCTGACGTCCGGAGACGGCAAGGCGGCGGCCGCGATGTGGGCGACGCCGGCGCTGGTTTTGGGCGACGACCTGGCGCTGACGGTCAGCTCGCGCGCGGATCTTCAGGAGGTCCTCGGAGGCGCAAAGGCGCAATATGACGCGCGCGGGATCGCGGACACGCGCGCTGAAATCCTGCGACTGGACTGGGTCACGGCCCGGCTGGCGATCGTCGAGGTGCGCTGGCCGTATCTGTCGGCGGCGGGCGACGAGATCGGCGAGGAGACCTCGACGTACGTCATTCGCCGGGAGCCCGACGGCCGGCTCGCCATCCGCGCGTCCGTCATGCACGGCGAGGCGGAGACGCACTGACGGCGGGCCCGCGCGCTGACGACGACCGCGGTCCGCCGATCTGGGTGATCGGCCCCGAGCGCGGGCCGCGCGCCGCGCTGCGCGCCGAGCTGATCGAGCGCGGCCACGACGCGATCGGCTTCGAGACCTTGCGCGAGGCGATCTTGGCTGGCCGCTTGCCCGGCGCCGCGCACCCGGCCGCCGTCGTGATCGATCTGCACGACGAAGGCGCGCAGTCGACTGACGATCGGTTGCTGGACGCGCTGTTCGCCGCCGGCGCGGCGGTCGTCGCCGTCGGCGGCGCCACCGCGGCGAATGACACGCGCCTGCGCGGGCGTCCGTGGGCGCGCTGGCTGCAGCGGCCTGTCACGCTCGGCGAGATCGCCGACGCGGCGATCGCGTCGCTGATCGCGTGAGGAGCCGGCGAGCTTTTGCTCGCCGCGTATCATCGCGGGACGGTACGGGAACCCTTTGAGGGTTCCCGTCAGTCGTCGCCCGCTGAAAACGCGCTTGCAGCGCGAGAGCGCTTCGCGCATCATGGTGGTGCGCGAATGCGCTGGTGGACGCTCCGCAATTCTTGCGGGGTGCAGCACGGAGGTACGCGCCATGTCCGATTCCACCAGATCGCACATTCCCTGGGGCAGCATCGAGCTGCTTCACAACCTGGTCCAGACGCTGGGCCACCTCAACGGGCTCGGCCAGCCGTTTCCGGTCGTCGAGTACCGCGCCAAGGTGAAGCTGCACGGGACGAACTGCGCCGTGCAGATCACCCGCGGTGGCCCCGTCGCGCAGAGCCGGACGGCACTCTTGTCGCCCGGCGCGGACTACAAAGGCTTCGCGGCCTGGGTCGCGTCGCAGCGCGACTACTTCGCGGGCCTTCCGTCCGGGCTGATCGTGTTCGGCGAATGGTGCGGCCCCGGCATCGAGAAGGGGATGGCGATCTCACAGGCGCGGACGAAGCTGTTCGTCGTCTTCGCGATCCGTCGCGATGACGGGACGATCGAGTCGGGAACCCTCGGAGGGATCCCGAACCCTCCCGCGATGGTACGCGGCGAGCAGAGCTCGCCGGCTCCCCACGCGATCGTCTACGAACCCGAGCAGATCCGCGCGCTGCTGCCGGCCGCGAACGCGCCCGCGCAGCTGCACGTGCTGCCCTGGGAGGGCGCGCCGATCGCGATCGCTTTCGGCGATCGCGCGCGCCTGGAACAGGTGGCGGCGGAGCTGAACGAGCGCGTCGCCGCGGTCGAGCGCGAGGACCCGTGGGTGAAGAGCGCGCTCGGCATCTCGGGCCTCGGCGAAGGGCTCGTCTTCTATCCGGTGAGCGTCGACGGCGCGCCGGCTGCGACGACGGAG
>DATMZL010000136.1:0-3286 GCA_035607075.1 Polyangia bacterium | reverse complement strand
GTGAGGAGTCGCGAGGCAACGGATCGCTCGGACCTCAGGACGGAGATCCGTTCGCGGTCTCAAAACTTGTACCCGTCGTTCGTCTGATGCCGTTGCCGCACGCATCCGGCCGACTCCGCCCCGCCCGAAACCATCAGTCCGCCGAGGGCGACGCGAACCCTCGGCGCAGATCAAAAAATCAACCTTGGTGCGGTACTACGGCGTGGTGCGGTACTACGGCGCGGTGACGAAGGCGATGTCGTCGATGCGGATTTCGCCGGTGCAGATGGGCTGGGCGCCGCCTTCGGTCGCGGCCATGCCGGACTCGAGCTGCCACTGCAGGCCGACGATCTGACCCGGAATCGGGTTCACGTGCGTCGCGCCGGTCATGTCGGCGAACTTGATCGTGAACGTCTGGGCCGTCGTCCCGATCGCCAACTTCGGCGACGCGGGGAAGCCGTAGCAGCTGGTGCCGGCGTCCGGATCGCATCCGCCGGGCGGGTTTTGCGACGTCGGTCGCTGCTCGAACGTCTGCACCTGCGCCTTGAAGTTGCACATGCTGATGTCGCCGCTCGAGACGAACGCGGTGAACGAGAGCGCGTTGTAGTTCGAAACGTCCACGCACCCCTCGAACGAGATGCCGCCGCCCGCGTAGCCAGCCGATCCCGCTGTCAGCGTCAGCACGAGATTGCCCATCCCGCTATCCACGGCGTTCCCGTCCGTCGACATCCCGTCCGGCCCGCCGTGGTAGCTGAACTTCGATCCCTGCAGCCCACTCGCGTTGCACCACTTGCCGTTGGTCGTGCTCCAGTCGGCCGGCCCGAAGTCGGTGACCTTGCCGTCGCCCAGCATGACCGCCGACGCGCCGCACATCAGGTCGGGCTTCGGCGTGCACGTGTGCATCACGACCATGCCGCCCGTTCCACCGCTCCCGGTCACGCCGCCGCTGCCGGTCGTCCCGCCGCCGCCCATCGTCCCGGCGTTACCCATCGTCCCGGCGCCACCGGTCGTTCCGGCGGTGCCCGTCGGCCGCCCGGTGCTGGAACCGCCGCAGTTCGAAAAGACCATCAGGAACGAGAACGCGCCCCCAGTCGCCATCAACGCCGTGAACTGGATCACCTTCGTCAGTCTATTTCGCATGCTCGTTGGTCCTTTCGCGCTGCCTAGTTTGGCGGGTTTCTAACAGCATTCCCGCCATCTGCGCAAATGGATCAGGGCGCCGCGCTGGCATCGTCGACCGTCCCGCCGTCGCTGCCGCCATCGGCGCCCGGGACCGCCGGAATGAATTCGATGTTGTCCAAAACGAATTCGACCGTGCAGGCGCCGCCGGTCGCGTTCACCTGCCATTGCAGGCCCACGATCTGCGACAGCGTGCCGGTGGTGATGCGCGAAAAGAAGTTGAACGGCAGCACGACCTGCGTCGGGTTCGAGGGATCGCTGCTGAGGGATGGCAGCGACGTCGCCGTCGGATAGTTGAAGCAGCTGCCGCCGTCCGGATTGCACCCGCCGGGCGGGGTCTGCGACGTCGGTCGCTGGTCGAAGGTGGGCAGCTGCAGTTGCAACGGACAGTTGGCCTGGCTACCGGAGGCGATCGCCGCCGTGAACTTGATGCCCGTGAACTTGCTGACGTCCATGCACCCGCCCTCGAACGCGAGGCCGCCGCCGCCGTACTGTCCGCCCGTCACCATCAACGCCAGGTGGAATGCGCCGTCGGCGCCGACCCCCTGCGTGTGTGTGTCATTCGGAAACATCGCCGAGTTGGTGTACCCGTAGACGCTGCCGTGGAAGCCGCTCTCGTTGCACCACTTGCCGGTCCCGTTGGTCCATTCGCGCATGGAGAAGTCCGTGAGGTGGCCGTCGGCGTTCAGCATGACGGGCGCCGCGCAGTTCAGCGGCGCGGGCGGTCCACCAGCACACATGAATGGCGGCAGCGGCGCGTCGCCCCCAGCGTCGGTTACGCTGCCGGCGTCGGTGTTGAACAGGATCCGCTCGCGGCGCATGCCGCCGGCGCCGCCGCAACCGGCCGCCAGAGCGGCAATACCCAGGACGCAAAAAAGCGGTTTAATCAGCATCATTTTGGGTGCAACCAGGCACTCCTCTCATACCAACATTCCCGCCAGCGACACAACCGGTCATCATGTTATACATCCCGGGCTTGCCGCCTTATCTTTGCCCCTTGCGCCCCTTGCGCGCCCTGGTCGCCACCGCGGCGCTCGCCGCCGGATGCAGCAGCGCCGCGCGTCCCGACCTCAGCGCCGACGGCTCAGTTGCCCGGGGAATCTGCGACGTCGTCTCGACCTGCACGCCGGATCCGAACGGCGTCTGCCAGCACAGCTGCACGCCTGATCCCGGCCCACGGCTGGTGAACTGCGGGAAGGCCGAACAGAACTTCGAGTTCTACGACCCGCCGCTCTGGACGTTCGAAGAAGACATCAACGACATAAGCGGCATTCCGCTCGCGCGCTCGCTGTACTCGTACACGGACAACTCGACGACCATCAGGACCTTCACGATCGACGACGGGACCGGGACTGGCCACCGCATGCCAAAGACGTGGCAGCCACCGACGACGACCCTGCCCCGCTGCTCCGACAAGCTGGACGACAACAACCAGACGATTCACATCCAGGGCGGCCCGTTCCTCTCCTGGGGCGGCGGCGTCGGCATCGGCATGAAGAACTTCCCCGCCGTTCAAGGCACGGTTCCCGTTGACCAGGCGATGAAAGACTTCAGTGACTGGGAGGGCGTCAGCTTCTGGGCGCGCCGCGGCCCCGACAGCCAGGTGGGATTCCGCGTCCTCGTCGGCGACAAGTACACCGACGACGACATCAGCTACCTCATGTACAAGGACGACCCGAAAGCACCCCGCTTCTGCGAGCGCGTCCGGGAGTGCGCCTGTCTGAACCACAAGACCTGCGCACCCGTCGACCTCATGCGCGATAACGGCGGTCTGGGCCGCCCGACCAACTCGCTCATCCCGTCGGGTTGTGTGTCCAGCCTGGACCTGCGCGCCGACGAGCAGACGATGATGTTCTGCGGGACGCCCCAGGTGATCAGCGGCGCCGGAGATCAGTCGAGCGGCGGCTCGCAATGCAACACCTGCGAAGGCAGTGACGTCGGGCCGGGCATCGTGACCAGGTGTAACGAGAAATGGCCTGCGTACCCGGACGACGCCGCCCCGGGCGGGCCAATGGGCAGCGACGTCCAGTTCTACGGCAAGCCCTGCTCGCCGTACACGATGCGCAACGGCATCTTCAGCTACTGGTGCTTCGATCCGGCGAGCGAGCATCCCGCTGAGACGACGGAA
>DATMZL010001667.1:0-6149 GCA_035607075.1 Polyangia bacterium | reverse complement strand
TGAGCGCGCCGTCCACCTCGATCGCGACCGCGTCGGCGGCCAACGGCTGGGCGTACGCGCGCGCGTACAGGATCCAGTTCGACAGCTGATAGTGGTGCAGGAGCGGTGCAAATCGGCGGTCCGCAAGACCCTCGAGGACCGCCTGAGCCTCCGCCAACCCGGTGCATTTGCGGAGGGCTGTCGCCGCATCGAACAGCAGGGCCCGCAGGTCCTCGAAAGCGCGTTCGGGGTCGCGGACGACCTCCTCGAGCAGCGCCGAGAAGCCCGCCTCCGGCAGCCCGGCCTCCGCGGCGCACTCCGCCATCAGGGGAACCTGAGTCGTGACGAAGTCGCATTCTGGCGCGCGCGGCAGCAAGCGACCGACAAGGTAAAGGTCGAATGCGCTGGCGATCGCCTCGGCCAGGAACAACGCCTCGGCGCTGGGCGGGGCGGACGAAGGCCTGCCGCGGGCCAGCTCCCGCCTGACCGCCTCGTGCCACGCCGCGTGGGCGACGACGTCGGCCGGGATGTGGTCGTTGCAGAGAACGTCGGCCCCGTCCTCCTCGTTCCAGTAGGTGAGATTGAGAAACAGGGCCCGGTCCCAGCTGAGGGTTTGCCCGGCCTCCGGGATCCGGAAACGGTAGGCAGAGCGCCGCAAGACCCCCTCGAGGCGCTCGTAGATCGCGATGCCCGTGAAGAAAGAGCGGTCGTCGATGGTCAGCTCGTCGAGCTTGGCAAGGCGAAACCGTGGCGGGGCGGGCATGGGAACTTTTCAGGTAATCCGTGTCGCGTGCTGGACCACGGAAGTATTGCGCTTGACTGGGCCGCTCGGCTCCATATTCTTCGCCCTTCTTCTGCGGCGGAGTGTCGTGGGAGCAAAACAAAGAACGCCTCAGGAGGAGATCGATGGCAACTGGCAAAGTCAAGTGGTTCAACGATGCGAAGGGTTTCGGCTTCATCGTGCGCGAGGGGGGCCCGGATCTGTTCGTGCACCACACCGCGATCGTCGCGGAAGGTTTCAGGTCTCTGGCCGAAGGCCAGGAGGTCGAGTTCGATATCACCGAGGGCCCCAAGGGCCTGCAGGCGACGAACGTCCGTATCGCCGGCTAGCGACGGCTAGTCGCTCCGCGCCATAGGCGCGGTGTGCGACTACGTTTTTTCAGATAGCCGCGACCCCGCGCTCCGCGCGGGGGCGGCTAGCCAAATCCGTGGCGCGGCGCGCCTCTTCCAAGAAAAATTTCCGGTAGAGGTTGCGCCGGCGACGGCGAGCGTGAATAACGATCGAGTGAGTTTTCGCGCGATCGACGCTCCCGTCGTCAGCGAGAGCATCGTCCACCGGGTCGAGCGGGTGCCGGAATGGCGGCCGCGCGACCAGGGCCCGATGTGGCGCTCCCTCTGTGGGACGCGCGTCGGCCGGACGAGGCGCAGCGGGCTGTTCGAGTTCGAGGTGCCCGTCGCTCTCGATCCGGAATCCTGGCGTCTCGCCGCCAACTGCCAGGCGTGCCTGGCAGCGACCAGGAAGCGGGATCTCGGGACTCTGACCTAAGGCAGCCGTGGCAGCCGTGGCAGCCCGCTGTTGAGGACGGACACCGCCGTCAGCTCACCGCTCAACCCGTCTTGTTCCTGATCGGCTTGCCCAGGATCGTTGCCGCACCCATTTTCCCCAGGCCCAAGAAAATCAACGGCCTGCGCCGCTTTTTTACGCGCGCTACCGCTGGAGGCGCTGGAGGCGCACCTGAATTCCGCTCTCGTCGTAGACGCGAATCCGAAGGGTGAGGACGCCGCTGCCGGCGCTGAAAGGAAGGACGTCCGGGCCGACCGTCAGATTGGTCTGCGTCGTCGTGTACGTCGACCCGTCGAGCGTGTACTCCATCCGGTTCCAGCAGGTGCAGCCGTCGTTCTCGTACGTGCAGCTCGAATCGAGCGCGCCGCGAAGACCGGTGGTCAGGCTGCCGGCGTAGTTGTCGCAGTCGCTCTGACCGAGGATCGGCGTCGCGTTCGTCGCCTGGTGACAGGACGAGCTCACCACGCGATCCTCGCGGATGGTGACGGCGGCGTCGTTGTTGCTGATGGCGCCCGCGGACAGCGTCGCCATGCCGATCGCGCTTTCCACCTTGTAGCCACGAACGACGTTGGGACAGGCCGACGTCAGGTGCGAGTTCATGGCGGCGACGGGATCGCCCTCGAGGCATGCGGAGACGACCGACCACGTCCCGGCCGGATCGCCGCCGGTCGCCGCGTACGCGGCCGCGCAGTGCCCGGTGGCATCCGGGACGCCAAAGCTGCCAGGGCCCGACGAAGATGAGGGACCACATCCGCCAAGCACCAACCCAACGACCATCACGCTCACTAAGCAAAAGTAATTCATACGCCGAGCGTATCCGACTACCCGGTCGAAAGCACGACCGGGCGTCCGGCGACGCGCGCCAGGAACTTCCCGAAGCCGATGACGTGGCTCACGGTGTACTCGGCCCAGCCGTCCCAGCCTTCGCTGTCCTTCAAGCCGAAGCGCTCGATGCGGCGTAGGAGATCTTCCGCGCGCGCGTTCTTCAAACGCGCGCCCGCCTCCGACACCGTGTTCGTCGACAAGTAGCGCAGCCAATAAGACTCTCCCGGTCGGCGGCTGAACGACCAAGCGTATTGGAGCCACATGCGGACGTCGTCGTACCCGGTGGCAGAAAGAACGCGCAGCAGGCCTTCCCACGACTTGTCGAGGCTGTGGTGGTCCTCCGCGCCGAGCGCAGAGAACATCTCCTGTGCGTCCTTCGTCGACTGCTGCAGGATCGCGAGCTGCTCCTCGCTGACCGCGTATGCGCCGGTGAGGACTCCCACTATCGCTACTCCTTGGCTCGCCGGGACTTCTTGGCCTCTCGCTCGGCCTGCTCCTGCAATTGCTCGCGGTCCCGGTAGGCGGTGGCGGCTTCCTGCGACGGGTCCACGTCCACACCGCGACGCCGGAGCGTCTCGAACACCTCCGGCGCGTCGTGGTAGTCCGGCAAGCCGATTTCCAGCTTCTCGAGGCGCGCGCAGTCGAGAAGCGGAGCGTGGTCGACGACCTCCGAATAGGTCAGGTTCAACCACCGAAGCGCGGGGAACCGGGGCAGGCTCGTCAGGTCGAGGTTCTTGCAGCTCCGCAGCGTGAGCGCCGCGAGCTTCGGGAGAGCAGCGAGGGGACTCGGATCCTCGAGCGCCGCGTCGCTCAGCGTCAACTCCTCGAGGCCGGTGCAGGCCGCGAGCGGACCGGCATCTCGAAAACGGGGACTGTCCACCTCGAACGATCGCAGGCGATCGGCTCCGGCAAAGTCGAGAAGCTTCCTCAGTTCGCTGTCCCGCAAGCGGAGACCGACCGACAGCGCTTCGACATCGCCGAGGCGTTCCAGCCGCGCAGCGCCCGGGAGATCGCTCGCCCACTTTTTCTTCCACCCGCTCTCATCGAGCTGAGGTCCGATCCGATACCGGCCCTGCTCCGTCTTGGTGACCGCATAGCCGAGCTGCGACAGCTCGTGTATCGGATCGCCCGCGCTCGCGCCTGGTCGGCGCGAGGCTTCTTTGACCAACCAGGCGCCCTCTCTGACATCGGTCACGTCGACGGCGTGGCGCCCGCGCGGGCCTGCGAACTTGATGGTGGTGAGCGTGGGGAAATCGCCCGAGAAACGGGCGCGCCACGGCGCCTTCGACGTCCTCACCTTGCAGTGATGAAGCTTCCGGCACGACACGAAGACGAGCTCCTCGAACCACGGCCCCGGCAGCTTGTGCGAAGCGTCCAGCCATTCGATGGGGCTGGCCTCGCCGGCGACCAGGCGGCGCACGCCGATCGCCGTATCGACCAGGTCGATCCGCTTCAGATGCGGCAGCTTCGCGTCGAGATCGAGCTCGGTCTCCGCCGAGGCGACGACGCATTGCTTGAGCTCCAGCCGCTCGAGTGAGCGCGCCCCGAGCACGCTCGGACCCAGGCGCGTCCTCGCCAGCTCCAGCTCCGCGAGCGCGGGCGTCGCGCGGGCCCAATCGACCGCCGACAGATCGAGCTCGGCATCGGGCGTGAGCGTGAGTCGTCGCAGACCGACGCCGCCCGCGTCGAGGAAGCGCGCAACACCGGCGCTCGTCGCGCCCGCGAGGACGAGCGACGCCCAGCGCAGCCCGGCGCCGAACTCTTCGGCGAGCGCGTCGAGGACGCCGTCGTTCACTCCTTCGAGGCGTACATATCCTTCCTCGCCGCCCACGATGTCGTACCGCGAACGTATCCTCACCTAGAAAATCAGGCAACGTCGCCACCTTCGACGGCAACAGCGGCCGCACGTTTGCGGGGAAGGACGGAGGTCGCCCCATGGCATCGAAGATCGAGGACTACGGGTTCATCGGAAACTGCTTCACCTGCGCCCTCGTCTCGCGCACGGGATCGATCGACTGGCTATGCGCGCCGCGCTTCGACTCGGACGCCTGCTTCGCCGCGCTTGTCGGCTACGACGAGCACGGCCGCTGGGCGCTGCGCCCCGCCGTGCGCGTGCGCGAGACCCGCCAGCGCTACCGGGACGACAGCCTGGTCCTCGAGACCGAGTTCGCGTGCGACGGCGGCGTCGTGCGCGTGATCGATTTCATGCCGATGGACAGCCGGTGCCAGGTCGTCCGCATCATCGAGGGCGTCGACGGCGAGGTCCCGATGGAGATGCTGCTGGACGTCCGCTTCGGTTACGGCGCGGACACCCCGCTGATCGAGATGACCGCCGACGGCACGCGCTTCATGGCCGGGCCCGACGCGCTCATCTTGCGCGGCCCGGTGGCGCTCGCGCAGAACGGCGGACGCGTTTCGGCGCAGCTGCAGATCCGAAAGGGCGATCGCGTCCCGCTGCAGCTCGCGTGGTTCCCGTCGCACGAACAGCCGTTCGCGTCGGGCGATCCCGAACAGCTGCTCGCCGCGACCGACGCGCACTGGCGCGATTGGGCAGGCCGCTGCACGTACCAAGGCCGCCACCGGGATGCGGTCGTGCGCTCGCTGCTGACGCTGAAGGCGATGACCTACGCGCCCACGGGCGGCATCGTCGCGGCGCCGACCACGTCGTTGCCCGAGGAGATCGGCGGCGTGCGCAACTGGGACTACCGCTTCTGCTGGCTGCGCGACGCAAGCCTGACGCTCGACGCGTTCATGCTCGGCGGCTACGTCGACGAGGCGCGCTCGTTTCGCGACTGGTTGCTGCGAACCACCGCGGGCGCGCCCGCCGCCGTCCAGATCATGTACGGCATCGACGGCTTCCGGCGCCTCACCGAGTTCGACCTTCCCTGGCTGCCGGGTTACGAAGGCTCCCGGCCGGTGCGCGTCGGCAACGCGGCCTCCGGACAGTTCCAGCTCGACGTCTACGGCGAGGTGCTCTCGTGCATCGTCGCCGCGCAACGGCTCGGCTTGCCGGCCACCGAGATCGGCTGGAACGCGACGAAAGAGCTGATGACGTTCATGGAGAACGCGTGGCAGCGTCCGGACGACGGCATCTGGGAGGTGCGCGGCGGACGCCGGCACTTCACGCACTCGAAGGTGATGGCGTGGGTCGCGGTCGATCGCGTCGTGCGGTCGATCCGCGATCTCGGCGTCGGCGGCGACGAGGGGCAGAAGATGCTTCCGCACCTGTCGGCGCTGGCGGAACGGATCCACGAAGAGGTGTGCGACCGCGGCTTCAACCCGCGCGTGGGTGCGTTCACGCAATCGTACGGAAGCGCCGACCTCGACGCGAGCGTGCTTGTCATCCCGCACTACGGCTTCTTGCCCGCGAGCGATCCGCGGATGCAAGGCACCGTTGCGGCGATCGAGAAGAAGCTGCTCCGCGACGGCTTCGTGCTCCGCTATGCCACCGAGGCGGGAAGCGACGGTCTTCCCGGGTCGGAGGGGGCGTTCCTGGCGTGCAGCTTCTGGCTCGCGGACAACTACGCGATGGCCGGCCGGATCGACGAGGCCAACCAGCTGTTCGATCGGCTGCTGTCGCTGCGCAATCCGCTGGGTCTGCTCGCCGAGGAATACGAGCCCAAGCTGCAACGCCAGATCGGCAACTTTCCCCAGGCGTTCTCGCACCTGGCCCTCATCATCACCGCGCAGATCATCGAATCGGTCTCGCAGCAACGCGACTGGCGAGAACCGATCGCGACGATGCAGGTGGCCGCGCCCTGAAGTGCGCGCCGGCGCGCCC
>DATMZL010000214.1:0-9540 GCA_035607075.1 Polyangia bacterium | reverse complement strand
GGTCGCAGCGTCAGCGCGCCGCCCGCCCCGCTGGCGTGCGCCACGCGCAGCTCCTGCTCGACGTCCGGCAGCGTCTCGATCGTGAACACGCCGTCCTTGTCGGTGGTCGCCGTCCGTTCCACGAGACCGGCGTGCTTCTCGCCGCGCGCCGGCGGCGAGAACGACACGCGCGCGCCAGCCAGCGCGAGTCCGGCGGTGCTCACCACCTGGCCGATGATCGAGCACCGCTTGGGCACGTATGTCCCGACCGTCACACCGCCGATCAGTTTGCGTTCGCCCCCTGCCGGATGAGCGTAGACGGCAACCTGGCAGCGCGCCTGCTGGCCGGGCGGGGTGCCGGCCGGCGCGTGGAAGTCGACGACGACGTCGCGCATGCAGTCCTCGCCCTCGAAGTTCAATGTCGGCTGATCGACGGTGCACAGCCAATCCGGTCGCTCCGATTTCGCCTCGACCTCGAGGTGGGCGGCCCCGAACAGCGGATTGTTGACGCGCATGTGATACGTCGACGGCGCAACCTCGAGGTTGCGCTGGGTCATGTTGTTCGTGTAGTCCGCATCCTGGCCGAAGGCGATCGAGACCTGCACGCACGAGTGATCGTTCGACGCTGGAATCCAGACCTGTGAAACCGTGCTGGTCGCGTGGGGCGCGAGCGTCACGCTCTGGGAGCCCACCGCGTGGAATTGCCCGCCGCCCGCGTTGAAGATCATCACGCCGAAGTTGACGATGGCCGTCACCGTGTTGGCGCTCTTGTTCGTGACCTTGGCGTCGATCGTGGTCTGGAGGCCGACGCGGGGCGGGCTGCTGGTGCTGAGGTCGACGTCGTTGTTCCAGGGCGGCTGGCCGTTGGCCAGAGCGCAGGGCTGGCCCGCCGTCGATCCGCTGCTGGCGCAGTTCGGGAACGTCACGTCGGAGGCCTGGGTCGTCGCCGTGGTGATGGCGGTGCCGACCCGCGCCAAGCCCCATCCCCAGGCCTGATCCCAGTCCCAGAGCGGCGCGTAGTGCTTGTTCCATGTTCGGTCTGTCGTGTCGATCAGGAGCTGCTTGAGACTGTCGGGCGTCATCAGGGGCACCTTCTCGAGGACCAGCGCGGCCATGCCGGACACGATGGCGGCCGCCGGCGATACGCCTGTCACGGGGCTGACGAGAGGCAGGTTAGGCGCCTTAAAGACGACCAAGGCTTCGCCAGGCACGGCGATGTCCGGCTTCAGCCCGTAACGATCGTAATACACGAGGTTGAAGCCAGTCCGCGGTCCGACGGTGTAGCCGCTCCAGCGCGTATGTTTGCTCCGATCGATCGACCCCTTGTCGTTGGTCGCGTTGACCGTCACCACGTACGACGCCGAGCCCGGGGCGCGCACGATGCGGTCGCCAACCATTCCCGGCGGCATGCAATTCGAGTTGGGGTTTTTAGACGAAGAGGCGACGACGACGAGCCCGAGGCCGGCGAGGTAGTTCGCCTGCTGGGCCTCGGCGCTGGTGCCGTCGTCGTCGGGGCAGCTCGAAAACGACATGTTGACGACCTTGATGTTGAACTTCTTGGCGTTGACCGCGACCCAGTCGGCGGCCTTCGGAAAGCTGTCACAGACGCTGTTGCCGTTTACGAGATGGCACTGCCGGACGTTGACGTACTTCGCCCCGGGCGCGATGCCGGCGCAGTTCGGGAGGACGCCGGCGCCGGCAGACGCGCGGCAGGCCTGACCCGAAACAGGCGCGCCGACGGCGATCACCGCCATGACGGACTCGTGGTTGCCCGTATCGGGCGGGTCGGTTGTTCCGTCCCCTGGATCGGCCGGATCGGTGGCGTCGAAGCCGGCGACGCGCTTTCCTGCCAGTTGCGTGTACGTGTTGTCACTGACGCCCGTTCCGATGAACGCGATCGTCACGCCGTTGCCGGTCAGGCCCTGGTCCTCGGCCGACATCCCGGCGTACGTCGAGCTCTTGTGGGCTTCGACCGCGCGTGACGCGATATCGATGGTCGGCATCATGACGGGGCGCTGCTGGACCATCGAGACCTGTGGCAACGCCGCCAGCTTCGGGAGATCGCTGACCAGCACGCCGTCCAGCTGGACGAATGTGAGCAGCTTGCCGACGTAGCTGATGTGCCCGAACGGCGACAGCAACGCCGTGCGCGTCGTCGGCGTCAGGCAATCGTTCAGATCGACAAGCACGTCGACGCGTGGATTCCCGGTATTCCGCTCCAGCGCATCGTCGATGAAGTTCCGATTCTGATCGCGAATCCAGCTCGTGTGCTTGCGCTGACCGACCATCGGCGCCAACGCGTGCTGGGTCACCTGCTGCTGCCATTCCAGCGGGGTGACCGGGCAGGCGCGGGCGCGGGGTTCCGCAACCAATAGCCCGCCCACCACCGCGAACGTACACGACCATCTCATCGGCCACATCACGCCTCCCGAGGCGTATAACGACGGCCCGGAACTTTATTTTCGATTCCGCGTGCTAGTTTGGGCGCCATTCCGCCCGTCGTTCCACATCCGCGTCGTATCAAGGTCTTCGCGAACGAAATGGCGTTCGAGAAGTGGCTCGGCGCCAACCACGACGTGGAGCCCGAGGTGTGGATCAAGGTCCACAAGAAATCGTCGGGGCTCGCGTCGGTGACGACGGCGCAGGCGCTGGACGTCGCCCTGTGCTGGGGTTGGATCGACGGCATCCGGAAGGGATTCGACGACCGGTCATTCCTGCAGCGGTACTGCCCCCGTGGGCCGCGAAGCACCTGGAGCCAGATCAACCGTACGCACGTCGCGCGCTTGCTGGCCGCCGGCCGGATGACGCCGCACGGCCAGCGCCACGTCGACGCGGCGCTGGCCGACGGTCGCTGGGACGCGGCCTACGCCCCGCAGCGTGCAATGAACGCGTCGACCGTCCCCGCTGACCTGCGCGCCGCCGTCGATGCGAACGCGCGTGCGCGGAAGACCTTCGCCACGCTCAGCAAGCAGAACCTGTTCTCGCTCGCATTTCGCACCAACGCGATGAAGACGCCTGAAGGTCGTGCGAAGAAGATCGCGGTCCTGGTCGCCATGCTGGCGCGCGGAGAAACGATTCATCCCAACGGCGCGACCCGCCCGCCACGGCGCAAGGCGGGCTGACGCGCGCCGTAACGCGCAGTCGCCATCCTTCGGCGTAAAATCGCCGCATGGGACGATCGCTGCTTTTCGTCGCGGCGGGCAGCGCGGCTGCCTGGGTGGGCGTCGACCTGCTCTACAACTTCCTGCGCCTCTCCGATTCTTACGGACGGTTGTTTATTTTTTGAGGGCGCTGTGGCCGACCGCATTCCCGAGATACCCGCGTTCTGGCTGATCGCCGGTTTGTCTGTCGGTACGATCGTGGTCGGGATCGGGATCCTGTTGCTCTCGTGGTTCCGGCTCGCGCGCCAGAAGCGCGCGCAGCGGCAAGCGGTAGACGGTCACTGGCAGGCGGTCGCCGCCCTGAAACCGCCGTCGCGGCTGCCGGAGATCATCGCCGCGGTGCTCCCTCTCGCTGTCGCCGCGGCCTCCGTCCGCGCGATCCAGGGATCGCGAAATCTGCTCCTCACCGCGATGGACCTGGGCGATTCGGGTGAGAAGGCGCGCTTCGCCGCACAGGCCTTGAACGGCGAGCTGAACGGCGTCGCGATGGGCCTCTGGGTGATGCCTCTGACGGTGTTGGTCGGCGGCGTGGCCGTGGCGTTCGCGGTCAGCGCCAGATTGCGCGCGCGCGGGCTCCGGCGGGCCGCATCGCTCGCCGCTCGCGCCGACGACGCAAGCGGCTGGTTGAAGTTTCCCGGACCGAACACCGGCGCGCTCGTCGCGGGGATCGTCGCCTTCTTGGCGCTGGGGTTCGCGCCCATCGCCCGATCCGGATTCGCCGCGATCGCCACCATGATCAGCCATTTCGCGGCAACGACAGGTCTCGAGCCCGAGCAGAAGGGCGCCATCTTGAACGAGGGACTCGACCGCTCGTCCCAATTTCTCGACCAGGGTTTTCTCGTCGCGCGCGGGGGCGTCTTGATCGCCGCGCTCATCGCTCTGTATCTGGCGTGGCAGTTCTCGCCGGCACGCGCGCGGGCCGCGGTTCCTGGCGGCGCTCGCCCCGTGCCCGACCAAGGCATGTTCGGACCCCTCGTCGCGTTGGGCGTCATCGCGGCTGCCGCCGCCGGCTTCCTGGCGGCGCGCCCCATGCGCGCCGAGAATCAGCTTCCCTGGCCGCCCTTCGCGGGCGGTGAGCGGCTGCTTTGGAAGGGCGGCACCCCTGACGTCGAAGGCCCGGACGATCTGCGACCCGCGCCGGTCATCCACGTGACACCGGAAGCCCTCGGGTTGGACGGCCGCGAGGCCAGCCCGACGGAGATCGCCAAGCAACTCATGATGCTGCGCCGGAATCACGGACTCTTTCATCCGAACGAGTCCTTCGACGGAGAGGTGCACGTGATCTGCCAGTCGGATACGCCGAACGCGCGACTATCGCTCGTGCTTCGCGCCGCGCTGGATGGTCGACACCCGCACGCGACGTTCGGGTTTCTGCGAAGAGACGAGATCGATCGGCCGCTACTCGGACATCGCTGGCGCAACCTTCCCAGCGCCGCCAGAACCACGGTCGTCGCCACGAGGGCGGATGCGGATCCGGGCGCGGTGGTCATCGAGGTCGAGCGGTTCCGCACCTGCACCGACCTCTCGAAAGAAATCGTGGCCGCCCGGCGCGCGCAGCACGAGGTCGCTCTGCTGCTGCCGGCCTCACGCCGGTAGTTCAATCAACCGTCGCCGAATCGCGCCTGAGCGCCTCGATCTCAGCCGGCGCGGTCGCGCGTTACCCCGAAACGCTCGAGCTGCTACCCGCGCGTGACGTCAACGGCTGGCAGCCCGCGGGCGTTTGGGTTTGTCCCGTCGATGCACCGGCTGGCACAGATGTCGCTGTGATCAGTTTCGCTGCAGTTCGCAGCACCAAGGAAAGGGGACCCCATGCACCTGCTCTGGGCTCTCATCGTCGGCCTCATCGTGGGCGCTATCGCGAAGGCGATCATGCCCGGCAAGGATCCGGGCGGCATTTTAGTGACGATGCTGCTCGGTATCGGCGGATCGATCGTGGCGGACCTGCTGGGCGGCGCGCTCCGCATCTACCGTCCGGGCGCCACCGGACCGGGTCTGATCGCATCGGTGATCGGCGCGATCCTGCTGCTTGCGGTTTACCGCGTGATCGTTCGCCATCGCCATCGGACCGCCTGAGTGACGGCCAGAAACTTTTCGGGAGCCGCGCTGACGGCGCTCGCGGCGTGGGCGGCGCTCTCGTGCGGCGCGACGCCGCGGCCCGACGCCGCGGCGCCGACGTCGGCGGCTGCGCGCCACCTCGAGGAGTGGCGGCGCGGCAGGGCCGGCGTGTACATGAACGACTTCGCCGAGCTCGGCCACTATCGCGCAGCCAACGCGCGGCTGCCGCCGCCCGCCGCCGGCGAGAACCGCGTCGTCTTCTTCGGCGATTCAATCACCGAGGCCTGGCCCCTCGAGACTGCGTTTCCCGGAAAGCCCTATGTCAACCGCGGCATCAGCGGCCAGACTACCTCGCAGCTCCTCCTGCGCCTCCACCACGACGTGATCGATCTCGGCGCGCGCGCGGTGGTGATCCTGGCCGGAACGAACGACATCGCCGGCAACACGGGCCCCATCTCCCTCCAGGAGATCGAGGAGAACTTCGAGGCCATCGCGGAGCTGGCCCGCGCGCACGGCGTGCGCGTGATCTTCTCGTCGATCCTCCCCGTGCACAATTACACGCCCGGTTCCGAGCTGAACTTCGATCTGCGGCCGCCGGAGAAGATCGTGGCCCTCAACCGCTGGCTCGAGAGCTACAGCCGCGCGAACGGCCTCGTCTACCTCGATTACTTCTCCGCGATGGTGGACGAGCACGGCCTCATGCGACGGGAGCTCGCCGACCTGGGCCTGCACCCGAACCCCGCCGGCTACGCCGTGATGACGCCGCTCGCCGCGAAGGCTATCGACCAAGCGCTCGTGATAGCCTCGCCGCATGAGTGAAGAGCAGCGACGGCAGGCGATCACCCGCATGGCCACGTGCGGCGGGTGCGCGGCCAAGGTGGGTCCGGGAGACCTGCGAGAGATCTTGAAGCGGACGGGATCCGCCGACGCGCCGAAGTCGCCTCGCCTGCTGGTGGGCACCGAGACCGGCGACGACGCCGCCGTGTACGCGCTGACGGACGACATCGCGCTGGTGGTGACGACCGACTTCATCACGCCGATCTGCGACGATCCCTTCCTTTACGGACAGGTGGCGGCGGCGAATGCGATTTCAGATGTCTACGCCATGGGCGGGCGTCCGCTCGTGGCGCTGGCGGTGTGCGCGTTCCCCGAGGATCTGGATCCGGCGATCGCCGCGGAGATCTGCGCCGGAGGCGTCGCCAAGGCCGCCGAGGCCGGGGCGGTCGTCGCGGGTGGCCACACGGTGCGCAACGAGCAGCTGATGTACGGCCTGGCGGTGACAGGGCAGGTCAACCCGCGGGGCGTCGTGCGCAACGTCGGCGCGAAGCCGGGCGACCAGCTGGTGTTGACGAAGCCGCTCGGCACCGGCCTGCTCATCAACGGCTATCGGCAGGGAAAACTCGGCGAGGCCGAGCTTCTCGCCGGCTGTCGGACGATGGCGAAGCTGAATCGTGACGCGTCGGCTCTGATGATCGCGCACGGTGCGCACGCCGCCACCGACATCACCGGCTTCGGGCTCGCCGGGCACACCCTCGGGATGGCGCGCGGCTCGGGCGTGCGCTTGCGGCTGTGGCGCGATCGGCTGCCGGTCTACACCGACGCGGCACGCCTGATCGAAGCGGGCGTGACCAGCAAGGGCGCCAAGCACAACCAGAAGACATACGAGGACCAGGTCGAAGGTCCGGGCGTCGATCCGATCCTGTTCGATCCGCAGACCGCCGGCGGCCTGATGGTGGCGCTACCCCCCGAGCGGACCGACGCGTTCGTCGCCGCGCTGAAAGACGCGGGGACGCCGGCCGCCGCTCTCGTCGGTGAGGTCGTCCCCGCCGACGGGCCGAAGCTGCTCGAAGTTACCTACGCCTGACGCTGACCACCGCGGGGACGAGGACCAGCGCCGCGAGAACGCACGTGATCTCGCCGATCAGCGACGCGATCCCGAAGCCGCGGATCGCGAGGTTCTGGCTCGCGAGCAGCGACGCGTAGCCGATCATCGTCGTCAGCGAGCACACGAGCACGGTGCTGCCCGTCATCCGCAGCGCGACGCGTGGGTCGTCGCGGACCGCACGATCGGCGACGTTGATCGCGTAGTCGATGCCAAGGCCGAGCGTGATCGGCAGCGCGATGTAGTCGAGGAAGTTCACGCGCAGGCCGAGCAGGGCGCACGCCGCCACCATCGCGACGGTGCCGGCGACGGTGCCGATCATCACCGCGAGCGCGCGGCGGTTGCGCCCGACGAGGAGGACGACCATGACCACGAGACCGATCGTGGTCACCAGCGTGACGCGTGGGCCGTCGGCGCGGATCGAGGTGATGATGTCGGCGAAGATCAGGCCGGCGCCGGTCACTGTCGCGTGGTCCAGCGCGGGCGTGCGGACCGCGCGCGCCAGCCGGAGCAGCTGGTGGCCGTCGTACTCATCGAGGTCGGCCGCAGGTCTCACGATGACGAGCGTGCCGAGCCGGCCGTCTCGCTCGGTGAGCTCGGCGCGCGCGATGGCGGGGAGATCGCGCTCGGTGACCGGCGCGAGCGAATCCGGCGGCCGCAGCGTGCGGAGCTCGGCGCGCTCGGCCTCGTCGAGCTGCTCGAGCCCGGGGTCGTCGAGCAGGTGGCGGATCTCGGCGAGCACGGCGAGCTTCTTGGGCTGGTCCGGCGGCACGATATCGATGATCGAGAGCGGCGCGCCCAGCGAGGCTTTACCGTCGGGGGTCTCGCGGCTGGCGGCGAGCGCTGCGACCACGTCTGGCGCCTGGCGCGCGTCGTCGACGAGCACGTAGGTGCGCGTCCAGAGCCCGCGGCCGAACTCGCGATCGGCGACCTTCATCCACCCGCGCGCTTCCACCGCGTCGGGCGCGACCGACCGGATGTGCGCGAGGTCGTATTCGAACGGATCGTTTGCGACGTAGCGCCACGTGATCGCGCTGGCCGCGACGACGACGGCGGCGCCCGCGGCACACACCACGAGCGGTGATCGGAACTCGAGCACGCTCGTCGCGCGCGCGAACAACGAGTCGCGCTCGCGCGTGCGGATCGCCCGGCCGAAGCGCAGCACGAGCACGGGCAGCAGCACGAACGACGCGATCCAGCAGACCAGCATGCCGACGCCGGCGATCACGCCGAAGTTCGCGAAGCCTTCGAAGCTCGTCGACATCAACGCGCCATACGCGACGGCGGCGCCCAGCGCCGCGACGAGCGTGGGGCGGAGCGTGCCGGCGATCGCGCGCGCGAGCGCCTCCTCGGGTGTGTGGACGCGTCGCTCTTCGAGCAGGCGCGCGACCAGAAGGATTCCGTAGTTGATGCCATTGCCGGCGATCACCGCGCCCAGGAACGCGGTGGCCGCGTTCAAGTGGCCGACGGTGATCGCGGCGAGACCGAACGAAACGACGGTCGCGACGACGATGTTGGCGCCAAGCAAGACGAGGAGGCGGAGCTCGCGTAGATGGATGAGGAGCACGAGGGCGACCAGCAGCGTGGTGACGATGGTCGAGATCACGATGCCGCGGACCAGGGCGCTGTACTCGGCGACCGCGGTGGGGACACCGCCCGCGAGCCCGATCGTGACGCCCGGATGAGCGGCGCGGACGTCGGCAGCGATCCGCTCGAGGATCGGGAGCAGGCGGCGCGCCCGATCGACGTCGCCTGTATTGAACGACGTCTTGATGAGGACCATCTGCAGGCGATCGTCGCGGCTGACGAAGCTCGAATGATCGAGGCGCGCTTCGGCGTCGCGGCGCTTCTGGCGGAGGTCCTCGAGGCGCTTCTTGTCGGCCGCGGCCCGCTGCTCGCGCTCGGTGTCGTCGTCGAGATCGACGAACAGCGGGTTCGCGCGGGCTTTGGCGTCCGCCATGCGCTCGGCAAGCGCGTCGCGTGCCTCGACAAGCTCGGGGAGTGGCAGGAACAGGAACTTGTGCGCGCGGAGGAGGTCGCGGATGTCGCGGTCATCCGCGTCCACGCGATCGACCAGGTCGGCGGGCAGGGCGCGGGCGGCGGCGATGACCTTGTCGGCCGCCGCGGCGCGGGTCGCCGGATCGGGCGCCGACACGATCACGATCGTCGTGTCCTTCGTGACCATGCGCTGCTCGAGGGCGCGCAGCCCGCGCACGGCAGGGGCGTTTTGCGGCAACAGGTACGACAGGTCCGCGAAGAGCGGCAGGTGGAACGCGATCAGGTACAGGGCGCCCGCGAACAGCGCGAGCGAAGCGCACGCGATCACGAGCGCGCGGCGCTCGAGCCAGGCGACGTAGCGGCGAGCGATGGATTCGGCGGGCGTCATGGCACGTGCGCGGACCGATTTCGATAATAGAGCAGCAGGTCGCGGCTGGTGATCGCGATGCCGTCTCCACGACGCGC
>DATMZL010000152.1:0-2985 GCA_035607075.1 Polyangia bacterium | reverse complement strand
ACGACGTCATGACGTTCCCGGTGGGCGGCGGTTTCGCGTACGCCTACAAGGCGTTCATCGTCGATGCGCGCGCTGGATGGACCGGGACGTACTACCAGAACCTGCTCACCGGCGCGGATTCGAGCGGCACGCTCGACCACTGGAACGTCGGCGGTCAGGTCGGGTTCACGTTCTAAAGACCTGAACCACATCCGATAGAAAACGGTGCCGACGGCCCGCCCACGAGACGGGCCGACCGGCATCTTCTCATTTCCACGGCAACGACCGGTGGTTGTCACCGGGCTGTGGATAACTTGTTACCAACTATAAAAAATACTTGGGACTGCCGAGGCTTACGATTACATGAAACATGCGGCTGGCAGCGCTCGATCTCGGCTCGAACTCGTTTCACGCGCTGATCGCCGACGTCAGCCGTGGCGGCAAGCTGGCTGTCGTCGATCGCGCGAAGCGGATGCCGCGGATCGGTGAGGGGATCTTCCGGACCGGATCGATCTCGAGCGCCGCACGCAAGACCGCGTTTCGGGCGCTTGCGGAGCTGCTGCCTGTGATCGAGCGCCACCGGCCGGACGCCGTGGCCGCGGTCGCCACCGCGGCCGTGCGCGACGCGAGCAACGGGAGCGCCTTCGTGGCCGAGGTGCGCACGCGCTTCGGCCTGGATGTTCGCGTGATCTCGGGCGACGAGGAGGCGCAGCTTTCTTACGCGGGCGCGCGCGCGCAGCTGGGCGCGGCGCTGGGTCACGCGACGCTGTTCGACCTCGGCGGAGGATCGCTCGAGGCAATCGTCGGCGACGGCGAGCAGATCCTGCAGACGGCGTCGGCGCCGCTCGGCGTGCTGCGCGCGGTGGTCGAGCGGCCGCTGTCCGATCCTCCGACGCCCCGCGAGCTGCGTGCGCTGGAGCAGTGGGCGCGCGCGTCGGTCGCGGCGTTTTTCGCGTCGCTGGGCGCCGTCCCCCTCGGACGGGTGATCCTGTGCGCGGGCACGGCGCGCGCGGTGCGGTCGGTGGCGCAGGCGCTCGGCTACGTGCCGACCTCGGGCACCGGCGCCGATCTGATCGGCCGCGACACGCTCCGCTATCTGATGGACCGGCTGGCGGCGCTACCGCTGGAGGCGCGGCGCGACACGCCCGGTCTCGATCCGGCCCGTGCCGATCTGATCGTTCACGGCATGGCGATGCTGGACGCGATCCTCGCCGGCGCGGGCGTCGAACAGGCGCGCGTCTGCCGCGCGGCCCTGCGCGAGGGCCTCATCCTCGAGCAGAGTCGAGCGCGGCGAACGCCAGCTCGACGGCGTGGGCAGCGTCGCGCGCGCGCGGCACGTTCGGCGACACCCCCTCCATCTCGAACTGCCACGAGCCGAGGAGCACGAGCGGCTTTCGCGCCTTGAGCGCGAGCGCGATCTCCGACAGCGTACCGAAGCCGCCGCCGATCGCGATCAGGGCGTCGCTGGAGCAGACGTTCACCCAGTTGCGCGCCTCGCCGAGGCCTGTGTAGACGGCGACGTCGACGAACGCGTTGGCCGGCGAGTCGGCCGCGCCGGCGCCCGGCAGCACGCCGACGGTCAGTCCGCCCGCCTCGCGCGCGCCGCGGCTGGCCGCCTCCATCACGCCGGTTCGCCCGCCGGTCAGCAGCACCGCGCCGCGGTCGGCGATCGCGTGCCCGACGGCGCGCGCGATCTCGGCGATCTGGTCGTCGCACGCGGCCGGCCCCATCACGCCGATGACGGGTCGCTGCGGGCGGGGAGGCGACATCCTGTGCATGAGCTTACGCGAGTTGCGCAGAGATTGGTCGACGCCCCGACAATTCGTTCGAGGCGCCGTACGAATTGTCCGGTTTGCACGACGACTTGTCGGTCAGTGCGGCGTCATTGGCATGGCCCGCGCCTTGCTGAATCCGCGCGTAGAGGTGACCCGATGACGACGTTTCAGCCGGCCGGTCCGGTATCGGTGACGGTTTGCTGCGAGGCGCTTCATGGCTAAGGCGGCGGCGGCGACGGCGGAAGTTCCTGACGGCGGTGCGGGCGAGCTCCTCGAGCAGGACGCGCGCATCGCCGACCGACTCGCGGTCCCACGTGGGGCGCCGCCGAACCGACCGTCGGAGATTTTACTGACGGGCGTCACCGGATTTCTCGGCGGCGAGATCGCGGCTGCGCTGCTGCGCACGACCGCCGCGCGGTTGCACTGCGTGGTGCGCGGCCAGCACGGACGTCCGGCGGGCGAGCGTCTGCAACGCCTGTGTCGGCGGTGGGACGCGGACCCCGCGCGGCTGGTTCTCGTCGAGCGCGATCTGGTCGGCTCGACGCTGGCCTCGGACAAGGCGCTCGCCCACCGCATTGACACGGTCGTCCACTGCGCGGCAGCCGTGAACCTGTTCGCGCCGTATGCCGAGCTTCGTGACGCGAACGTGCTCGGCGCCCGCGCGATCCTGGAGCTCGCGACGCGCGGCGCGCCCAAGGCGATTCACTTCGTGTCGACGGTCGGCGTTTTCCTTTCACCACGCTACCGCGGCGCGACGGTGTTCGAGGACGGCGCGGTCGAGGGCGCCGACGGGCTTCGCAACGGCTACGCGGCGTCGAAGTGGGTCGCGGACACGATGATGTCGAGGGCGCGCGCCCGCGGCTTCGCCGTCAGCACGTACCGCCCGGCGTTCGTCGGCTGGCACTCGGCCAGCGGTCGCGCCGGAGCGCACGACGTGGTGGCGCTCTTGCTGCTGTCGTCGCTCGGGGCCGGATGCGCGCCGCGCCTGGATCTACAGATCAATTCGACGCCGGTCGATCACGTCGCCGAGACCGTCGCCCAGGTCGTCGGCTCATCGTCCACCGGGCCGGCGACGTTTCACGTCGTGAATCGCGCCGCGGTGCCTTTCCTGGACCTGGCGACGGCGGCGGGGCTGCGCGTCGTCGCGCTCGACAAATGGGAGGCCGCGGTGGCCGCGAAGGCGCCGCCGCTCGCGAGGCTGGCAGCGCTGGTCCGGCGCTCGCAGACGGAT
>DATMZL010000848.1:0-4423 GCA_035607075.1 Polyangia bacterium | reverse complement strand
GCGCAACGCGGAGACCAACCACGTGATCATGTTTCTGATCGTCGTCCTGGTGATCGCGCACGCGCTCGCTCGCGGCTGGTGGGACGCGGCGGCGTGGACGCTGGTGTTCAACGTCCTCATCAATGCGTACCCGGTGATGTTGCAGCGCTACAACCGCGGCCGCCTCGCCGATCGCTACAGCAGCGCGGCCAGATCTTGAACCACGACGTCCGCGCCGTGGCGGCGAAGCTCGGCGGCGCGGCCCAGGCGGTCGACGCCGACGACGTAGCCGAGATGGCCGAAGCGGCCGGCGTCGATGCCGGCTGGCCCATCGTCGAAGACGACCGCGTCCTCCCTGTCGACACCGACGGCACGCGCCGCCGCCAGGTAGACGTCGGACAGCCGTTCACCGTCACCTTCCATCGCGGCGTCGGAGGTGCTCTCGATGCACGCGTCGAACAAGTTCGCGATGCCGGCCGACGCCAGCGTCTCCTGGCCATGCTTGCTCGCCGAGACCACCGCCGTGCGCAGGCCGCCGTCGCGCACCGCCTGCACGTAGCGCAGCGATCCCTCGTAGGTCTCGACGCGTTCGTGCTGGAGCAGATCGACCAGGATCTCGCCCTTGCGCTCGACGAGCGCGCGGACCGTCGCCGGCGGCAGCTCGATGCCGCGCGCGACAAGAAACGATCGCACCTCGTCGGCGGGCATTCCGCCGTGGAAGTGCGTCGCGTACTCGTGAACGGGATCGAAGGGGATGAACGGCTCGCTCGCTGCGCGCGCCCGTTGCAGCAGGTAGTGATCGAACAGCCGCTTCCACGCCTCGGCGTGGATCCGCGCGGCCTGCGTCAGCACGCCTTCCAGCCCGAACAGACACGCACGCGCGCGCGGCGGCAGCCCCAGCGGTGTCCGCACGACGGGCGGTTCACCCAGGATATAGGACTCGACCGCGTGCGCGAAGCCGTCCTCCTCGTTGCTGCGCGTGATGTGGCGGGCGACCACCTTCACCTCGTCGCTGGCGTTGCCCATCGCGATGCCCATGCCGGCGATGCTGAGCATCGGCACGTCGTTGACCTGGTCGCCGATTGTCGCGATCTGCTCCAGCGGAAGATTCAGCAAGCGCGCGGCCTCGCGCACGACCATGCCCTTGTTGGCCTCCGGGTGCGTGACGTCGACGTAAGCAGACGCCGAACGCGCTGCGGCTGCATCGGTGCCGAGGCGCGCCGTCAGCTCGGTTTCGGCGCGCGCAAGCAGATCCCGATCTTCGCTGACTCCGACAATCTTGATCGGCGCGTCGAGCACGCTGTAGATGTTGGCAATCACCGTCGGCTCGAAGCCGACGTTGTTTGTCTCGCGCGCGACGCGCGGACCTGTCGGGTTGGTGATGAACCAGTCGTCGCCCTGGTACACCCAGACGTCCAGGCCCGCCTGCCGCAGGAAATCGACCGCTGCACGCGCGACCTCCCGGGGGATCGTGTGCTGCACCAGCACCGTCGTCAGATCGGATTTCACGTACATCCCGCCGTTGAAGGCCGCCACTGGCGCCGTCAGCTTCAGCGGCTCGATCAGCTTCGCCATCCCGCGCGGCGGCCGCCCGCTGGTGATCGTGAACATGACGCCGGCGGCGCGCAGCTTGTCGACCGCCTCGCAGGTGCGCGGCGTCAGCATCTTGTTCTTCGTGACCAGCGTGCCGTCGACGTCGGCGATGAGGAGCTTGATGTTCACAGCGACGCCGCCTCCGCCGCCGCGCCGACCAGGCCGATCTGCGGGTGGGTCACGACGAAGGCGGGATAGCGATCGACGAGCGTGTGCAGCCGGCCCTTCCTCTCGAACGCCTCCCGGAACGCGCCCTTCTGGATGTAGGGCAGCAGGCGCGGCGCGATGCCGCCCGCCACGAAGACGCCGCCGCTGGCGAGGATCGCGAGCGCGAGGTTCCCCGCGACCGCGCCCAGCACCGAGCAGAAGACCGCCAGCGCCATCTCGCAGATCGGATCGGCGCCCGACAGCCCGCGGTCCGAGATGACGGCGGCCGGATCGCGCGCCGGGCTGGGCGCGGCCAGCTCCGCCGTGGTCTCGGGACGGATCAGCGCGCGGCAGCCGGGCTCCTGCGACAGGAACGAGAACACGTCGACAAGCCCGCGGCCCGATAGTACGCGCTCGCATGACACGCGGCCGTACTTGGTGATGAGGAACTGCAGCAAGCCCACCTCCAGCGGCGTGCGCGGCGCGAAGTCCATGTGACCGCCCTCCGATGGGATGACCTGGTACGCGTTCGCGGACGCAGACCAGATCAGGAACGCCTGGCCGAGGCCGGTTCCCGCGCCGAGAACGGCGATCGGTCCGCGCCGCTCGGGCGCCGAACCACCGAGCTGCGCCAGCCAGTCGGCGCCGACCGCGGTGACTCCTTGTGCAGCGGCGTAGAAATCGTTGACCAGTCGCACGGGCTCGATGCCCAGCCGCCCGGCGAGCGAGTGGCCGTCCACCACCCACGGGAGGTTGGTGGCGCGGCAGATGTTGTGCTCGATCGGGCCGGCGACCGCGAAACAGGCCGCGCTCAGATCGCGGCCGCTCGCGATGCGCCCCGCGGACACGGCCTCGCCGAGGAAGATCGTGACGATGTCGTCCAGCGCGCTGTGCGAACGCGACGGGTAGGTGCGCTCGAAGACCGGCGTGAGGCCGCCGCCCGCCGCTTCCGCGTACAGCGCGAGCCGGCTGTTGGTCCCGCCGATGTCACCGGCGAGGACGATCGGCGTCCTCGCCGTGGGCGATGACCTCTTCTCGTGATTGACGGCGCTCGAGACCGACACACAAAGCCCCGCTGAACCAAAGTTGGGTACGGCTCATCGGCCGGCGTGTACGACGCCGCCGCATTTCCACGGTCCCGCCGTCGGGACTGCGCCCGAACGATGCGCCGCGAATTGTGACCCCGCGGCCGAGCCTTACCTTCGACGAGAAAGGGAGGGAGACATGAAGCCGCCAACCCTCGAGGAGACCGCGCGCGCGATCGTCGCCGGCGGGAAGGGAATCCTCGCCGCCGACGAGACACCGCGCACGCTGACGCAGCGTCTGGCCGCGCACGGGATCGCCTCGACCGCGGACAGCCGCCGCGACTACCGCGAGATGCTGTTCACGACGCCGGACGCGGCCTCGTTCATCGGCGGCGCCATCATGCAAGACGAGACGATCCGTCAGACGAGCTCGACCGGAACGCCGATGGTCGAATTGCTAACGGACAACGGCATCATCCCCGGCATCAAGGTCGACGAGGGCGCGCGTCCGATGGCGGGCGCGCCCGGCGAGCGCATCACCGAGGGGCTGGACAGCCTGCGCGGGCGGCTCGACGAGTACCGCCAACTCGGCGCGCGCTTCGCCAAGTGGCGCGCCGTGTTCAGCATCAGCAGCGACGGGCTGCCGTCGCCGGGCTGCATCCACGCGAACGCGGACGCGCTGGCGCGCTACGCGGCGCTTTGCCAGGAGCAAGGGCTGGTTCCGACCGTCGAGCCCGAAGTCCTCATGACCGGGTCGCACACCATCGAGCGCTGCGAGGAGGTGACCTCGCAGGTCCTGCAGACGGTCTTCGACGCCTTGTTCGATCAGAACGTCGTCCTCGAAGGGATCCTCCTGAAGCCGAACATGGTGATCGCGGGGATGGACTGCCCGCGGCAGGCCACGGTGCCGGAGGTCGCGGCGGCGACGCTGCGCACGCTGTCGCGGCATGTGCCGCCGGCCGTCCCGGCCATCGCCTTCCTGTCGGGCGGACAGGACGACGTGCTGGCGACGGAGCACCTCTGCGTCATCAACAAGCTCGCGGCGCCGAAGCCGTGGGTGCTGAGCTTTTCGTACGGGCGCGCGTTGCAGGACGAAGCGCTCGCGATCTGGAAGGGCAAGCGCGAGAACGTCGCGGCCGCACAGCGCGCTTTCCATCATCGCGCGCGCTGCGACGCCGCCGCCGCGCTGGCCAAGTACACCACCGCGATGGAGACCGAACCCGCGCACGGCTGAAACGGCGCGCGCGGAAGGACGGACGGATAGCAGACATGGAAAAGCGAACCAACAGCAACGGGAGACATGCCGTGGCACACCCAGTGACGACCAGAGAATCGGGAACGCACGCGCGGGGCACACCGCTGTCGGCCAAGGAGAAGGAGCACGGACGTGGCGCGCCGTCGGCCCCGGCTGCGAAGGAACGCGGCGGCGGGGGCCCGCTGACCGCGCGCGAGCTGGAGGGAATGAACGCCTACTGGCGCGCCTGCAACTACCTCTCGGTCGGGATGATCTACCTGCAGGACAACCCGCTGCTGCGCCGGCCGCTCGTCGTCGACGACATCAAGCACCGCCTGCTCGGACACTGGGGCGCGAGCCCGGCGCTGTCCTTCGCGTGGGCTCACCTCAACCGGATGATCGTGAAGCACAATCTGGACGTCATCTTCGTTGCCGGCCCCGGTCA
>DATMZL010000163.1:0-8841 GCA_035607075.1 Polyangia bacterium | reverse complement strand
CACGAGGTCGGCCACTACGCGCGGAGGCACATCGCCAAGTATCTCGCTCTCGGCGCCGTGATCCTGCTCGGGCTCTTCTATCTCGGGTACCGATCCATCAACCGGCTCCTCGCGCGTTGGGGTCCGGGATGGGGCGTGCGCGCGCTGGATGATTGGGCATCCCTCCCCGTGCTGCTGCTTCTGTTCACGGTGCTCGCGTCCTTCATCACGCCCGTCATGAACGCGTTCACCCGCCGCCTCGAAGACCGAGCCGATCGCTACGCGATGGAAGTCACGCACCGCTTGCTGCCCGATGCCCGCCAGACCTGCGCGCAGACGTTTCAAGTCCTGGGCGAGGCGGACCTTTCCGATCCGGATCCGAGCCCACTCGCGGTCTTTCTCACCTACGACCACCAGCCCGTCGCCGACCGCATGCAGCGCTGCCTGGCCTTCACGCCCGACTAACCGTTAACTGGCGAACGGGATGCCCTCACCCGCTCGCGACGCACATCGCGTCGACGGCCGCGTCGTAGTCGACTGGCTCGCCGTCCCAGCCGCAAAGGTTGATGTCGGTATCGACGACCGCCGGTGGTGGCGCGGTCGCCGCAGGCGGTACATCGGGAACGATCGCGATCTCGCGGTCCCGCGAAGTGAAGAAGCGCGCGGCGCCGTTGGCGGCGAGCGACATCTTGAAGCCGCCCTCGTGGAGCAGTCGGTGATGGAAGCTGCAGAGCAAGACCAGGTTGTCGAGGCTCGTCGGGCCGCCGTGGGCCCAGTGCTCGACGTGGTGA
Source organism: Polyangia bacterium (assembly GCA_035607075.1). Classification (GTDB taxonomy): domain Bacteria; phylum Myxococcota_A; class Polyangia; order Fen-1088; family Fen-1088; genus JADGRB01. The sequence continues at coordinate 8,071 of DATMZL010000163.1, read as the reverse complement.
GCGTGGAAGAAGCGCCGGTTCGAGCACATCGGGAAGCGGCAGCCGCGATCGCGCGACCAGAGCGCGCGGCGGATCGCGACCGGAACGGCGCGCGTCTTGCGACCGACATCCAGAACACGTCCGTCAACGCCGGTCGTGACGGCGACGAGCGCGCTGTCGCAGCTCACGCGGCGGAATGTCTCCGCGGAGACGCGCGTTCCGTCGTCCAGGTATGCCTCGCGCGCACCGTCTGGACCGAACACCGCCTGATCGAGATGAATCACAACGTGAGGAACGAAGGTGTTGCCGCCGTCTGCCGCCTCCGTTTGCGGGACCGGAGCCATCGTTCGTTCCGCGATTGCAATCAATCCATCCAACCGACCAGGAACGATCGGGCGAACGGTCGGGGCGGCGTTGCGCGCCCGTGTCTCCGCGGAGACGCGTTCGGTGGTGGCCGTCACGGCACGCAGGTCGTCGCGCACGCGATCGATCGCCGCCAGGACCAGCGCCGCGTCGGCCGGGTCCAGCGTGACCTCGATTCGCACGTGTCCGGCATCCGTATTGCGCACGCGAACGCCCCGCGGATCGCACGACGGATCCACGGCCGCCTCCATGCCCGGAATTCCGCCGTCGTCGATCACACGCCGGAACCGGCGACATAGCCTTTCGAGCTGCGCGCCCGTCGCCGCCAGCGCGATCTCGACCAGCCGCGCCTCGTTCGCCACGGTCGCGACCCGCGTCAGCGCCCGGACCTTCGCATACGAAAGCCGCCCGTTCGCCATCGCCGCGTCGATCGCTGGAAGCTTCGCGAGCGCGCGCGCGACGCGAACCTTCTCGCGCGCCGCGCCCGGCGCCAGCCCGATTCGCCATGCCAACCAATCCGCGCACGTCCGTGCGCCCTGCTGTCCCCATTCCTCCGATTCGTCAAACTGGCGGACGCAGGTCAACAAACGATGCATTCCAACGTCGACCTGCGCCGCCAGAACCGCGATTTGATCCGCCAGGCAAAGCTCCGTTGCGGTCGTCGTTGCGTCCATTGCGTAACTATACGCATGTTCAGTACGCAAACAAGGCCCATCTCGGGCGATCGGAAGGCGACCGAACGGCAGCGTCGAGCTACTGAGCGGCGACGAGGCCGCTGCGGGCGCGGACGCGCTGGGCGGGCTCGGACATCCAGAAGCGCAGGAGATCGCCCGTGTCGTCGGGCGTGGGGCGGCCGTTCGAGTTGGCGGCGGTGGGCGCGTCGGTCACGAGCGCGAGGCCCGACATCGCCGCGGCCAGATCGTCCGCGAGCACCGCGGCGGCGCGGTTCAAGGTGCGCGCGATCGCGCGCTGCCAGGACTTCACGTCGGCGAGCGGAGCGGCTGCGTAGTCCGCGGCCGCGACCTCCTGCGCGTTGCGCCACCGCCGTGACTGCGCCTTCTTGATCCGGCGCGCGAGGTCCTCGACCTGAGGGTTCGGACCACCGAATTCGGACAGCACGGCGCGCGTGGCCGCCGTGAGGATGCGTTCGAGGTCGGGCGTCGGGAAGATGAGCGCGGGATGAAGGCCCAGCGACAGGGCGATGAGAGCGCGCGAGAGGAGGAAGACCTGCTGCGCGTCTGGCAGCGCACCCAAGCGGGCACTCACGATCAGCGACGCGGGATCCGTCAGACCGACCGTGACCAGCGGCCCCGCGCCCGCCTGTTCGTAGGCGTCGCACTCGACGTTGAGGATGGCGCAGAGCTGGTCGATGCGCGCGCGCAGGGGGTGCGCATTTCCGGGAGCCAGCCGATCTTTCCGGGACAAACCGAAGCGCGCGAGATCGGTCGGGAAGATCTTCGCGATGGCTTCGCCGCACGAGGCGAGCAGCGCCGTCGCCGGCAGCTCGACGGCGCGCTGGAGCGCCAGCGTCGCGACTTCATTGTGCCCAAAAGATCCTTCGGCCGCTCGGCCGGGCCGGGGCGGCGCGACGCGAATCAGCTCGAGATCTTCCCGCGTGGCGTCGCCGAGCGCGACGAGAGCGCTCGCCGCGAGCCGCGCCTCGCCTGGCCGGCCCATGTCGCGATACACGTGCGCCAGCGCGCGCCACAGCTCGGTCTGGCGCTCGCCCTTCTCGAGCACCTGCTGGATCAGCTGCGCCGCGCCCTCGGGCTGTCCGGCGGCGCGCAGCCGGCGCAGCAGCTCTTGCGTCACGCGCCGATCGCCGCCCGCGATCGCGTGGGGAGCCGGCGAGCTCTGCTCGCCGAGCACCATCGCGGGGGGTTCGGGACCCTTTGAGGGTCCCGATTCGATCGTCAGCGCCTCCTGCAGGACCTCGACGGCCTTGCGCGGCAGGCCCATGCGGTCGCCGTACGTCGCGGCGAGCTCGAGGTACGAGGCGACCTTGTCGGCGCGCGCGCTGTTGCCGCGGACGTGCGCGTCCAGCGCGGCCGCGAACTTCGCCCACATCGCGCCGCTCGTGACCGTCGTCTGGAACTCCGCCGCCGCGTCGCCCGTGGCGCCTTCGATCGCGATCGCATCGGTCAGCGCCTGTTCGGCGGCGGTCGGATTGCCGCGCTTCCGCGCCACGGTCGCCAGCAACACGAGCGCGCGGGCGCGCTCCGCGTCGTCGCCGGCGGCTTCGAGCAGCTCGCGTGCGGTTGCTTCCGCGGCGTCGATCTCGCCCGCGCGCAGTTGCTGCTTCGCCAGCTGGCGGCGTGCCGCCGGATACCCCGGAGCCAGCTCCAGGGCCGACAGCACCGCGTTGCGTGCTTTGTCGGGGCTCGTCAGCCGCTCGTCCCAAAGAACGGCGAGCTCCAGCAGGATGTCGGCGCGCTCGGCCGGCGTGATCTCCAGATTCCTGAGCGTCTCGAGCGCCATCGCCGCCTCGGACCACTGCGAATTGCCGCGGTAGATCCGGGCAAGCGAGCGGTGCGCTTCCACGCTGTCGGCGGTGATCTTGAGCGCCCGCTTGAGCGCGGCGATCGCGGCGCCCGCGCCGTTCGGCCGTTGCTCGTGGCCGAGAGCCACCGCGAGCCACAGGCTCGCCTGCCGCTCCGGATCGCGCGCGACGCTCGCGGCCTTCGACAGGACGTCCACCAGGCGTTCCATGCGCCCCGTCGCCTGCAGCGTCTGGCGCAGGAGCTCCGCCGCCGGAGCGCTGTCGGGCCACAACTCCAGCGCGCGCTCGAGATCGTCGGTGGCGCCCGCCGCTGACCGTCCGTCCTCGTCATTCGCGAGGCACACCGAGGCGCTGCGCACGAGCAGCGCCGACGCTTCCTCCGGCGTCGTGGTCAGGGCCGCCTCGCGCCGCAGCGCCTCGACCAGGGCCGCCGCATCGCCGTTCGCCTCGGCCAGACGGGAGAGCCCGCGCACGGCCGACAGACTCTCGGGCTGCTTCGTCAAGACGGCCCGATACGCCTCCATCGCCTCCGGGTGCTCCGCCGCCTCGAGCAGTTGCGCGAAGCGCAGCTGGTATTCCGCCGCGACGGTGGCGTCCGTCTCGACCTCCGCCAGATGGGCGTAGGCCCGCGCGAGGACGCCGTCGTCGCCCTTCTGGCGCGCGATCTCCGCGAGGCCGCGCAGCGCGTCCGCGTCGTCCGGCGCGAGCGCGAGGATCTGCTGGTAGCTGCCGGTCCGATCGTCCGGCGTGCCGATGCCGTCGATCTCTTGCACGCGCGCCAGCTCGCGCAGCGCCGCCAGCTTCGCCGCCGGCTCCGCGAACGCCTCTGACTGTCGCGCGTAGACCCCGGCCAGCGCCGCCCAGTCGCTCGCGCGCGTGTAGAGATCTTCGAGCGCCAGCAACGCGGCGCACGGCGCGTCCAGCGACAGCGCCTCGAAGCACGCGATGGCGCGCTCGTCGTTCTGCATGCGGTCGCGCCAGATCTCACCCTGCCGCATCAGCAGGTTCGCCCGCCGGCGCTGATCGGTCGTCGCCTCTGCTTCGTGCGCGAGGTGCTCCAGGACCTGCGTCCACTCACGCGCGCGCTCGAGGACACGCGCGACGGCGAGCGCCGCCGGACGATACCCCGGCACGTCGACCAGCGCCCTGCGATAGAACTCGATCGCCTGCACGTCGCTGTCGAGGTGCTCTTCGTAGATCTCGCCGATCCGATACGCCGCGAGCCCGCGCGCAGCGGGCGTCTCCAGACCGCCCAGGTGCTTCTCGAGCAGCAGGGCCAGCTCCTGGTACTCGCCGGACTGGCGCAGCAGGCGCATGAGCGCGTTCGAGGCCGGTCGATGCGCGGGCGCCAGATCGAACGCCTCCTGATAGTGCGCGGTCGCCTCCTTCGACTTTCCCATCTGTCGTTCGCACAGCTCGCCCATCTTGACGAGCAGGGCCACCCGCGCACGCGCGTCGTCCGTGGAATCGAGCTCGCGCCGGTACATCTTCAGCAGGTCATCCCATTGCCCGGCGCGATAGTGGATGCGCCCCAGGCTGGCGAGCGCCGGGACGAAGCTCGGGTCGATATCCAGCGCCTTGAGGAAGCGCTGCTTGGCCGCGTTCTGATCGCCGATCTGCTCGTCGAGAATCGTGCCGGCGCGATGAAGCAGGCCGAGAACGATGTCGGTCTCCTGCGTGAGCTCGGCTTCGCGCTCGAGGCTCGCGACGAGCTTGTCGTACTGCCCCGTCTTCTCGAGCACGCGTTCGAGCGCGTGCAGCGCGCCCAGGTTGTCGGACTGGAGATCGAGGATCCGCCGGTACGCGTGCGCCGCCTGGGTGCCGTCGCTCAGCGCGTCCTCCCACAGCGCCCCCACGTTGAACAGATGCGCGACCTTCCATTCGACGGACGGCGTCTCGTCGATGGCGCGTTCGTAGATCTCGACCAGCTCGCGATACTGACCGGACTGCGTGTAGAGGCGCACGAGCGCCTTGAACGACGCCGGGAAGCCCGGCACCAGCGCCAGCGCCTGCGCGTGGTGGAACGCCGCGTCCGCCGGCCGCCGCAAGCGTTGCTCGAGGATCTCGGCCGCGCGGGCGTGCGCCGCCGCGCGCTGCGCCGAGCTTCCGCCCGCGCCCGCTTCGGCGAGATGCATCGCGACCAGCCCCATCCAATCCTGTCGCGCCGTCAGCAGCTTTCCGAACGACTGCAAGAGCGGCGTGTGCGTGGCGTCGAGGGCGAGCGCATCGCGGAAACACTGCATCGCCTCTTCCGGGCGGCCGAGATCTCCTTCATACACGCGCCCGAGCGTGTGCAGCAGGGCCACGCGATCCGGTGTTTGCGTCGTCACCTCGACGAGCGAACGAAGGGTCTGCGCGAGCGCGTCGGACGCGCCGGCTTCCTGGTACAGGCGCGCCAGCTCCTCGAGGACGAGGACATCGCCGGGCGCCCGCGCGATCGCCGCCTGCAACGCGGCGGTCGCTTCGTGGCGATTGCCAAGGCGGTCGGCGTGAACGCGTGCCGACCGGTAGAGAGCCAACGCCTGATCGACCGCGTCCTGACCGCGCGCCGCCGCCTCACCGAGCAGCGCGACGACCACGCTCCAATCCCGGCGACTCGTCGCGATCGCCTCCAGCGCCGCCTGGGCACCCGTCGTGTCGGGATCGATCTGCAGGGCCGCCAGATACGTCTCGGCGGCGGCGCCGACCTCGTCGAGATTGTTCGCGAGGATCTGCGCCCGTCTCGCCATCAACGCCGCGCGAAGCGGCGCATCGCCCGTGACCGCGTCCGCGGCGCGTTCGTACGTCTGGATCAGCGATCGATGCTCCTGCGCCGCCTGCTGGCAGCGCTCCAGCGCCTTCAGGATCGTCACGCTGGTGGGATCCAGCTTCAGCGCTTCGGCGTACGCGGCGCGGGCGCCGGCGTCGTCACCGAGCGCCTCCGTCAGGAAGCGGCCCTTCTGGTACTGCAGCGCCGCCCGCTGCTTCGGATCGGCGACCACGCGCAGCTCGGCGTCCCACAACGGCAGCGCGTCGGCGAAGCGTTTTTGCTCCAGGAGGATGCGGCGTGCACCGCGGACGCTCGCGAGGTGGTCGGGTGCGCGCTCGAGCGCCGCCTCGTAGTGGCGGAGGGCGGCGGCCTTGTCGCCGAGGACGATCTCGTGCGTCCGCGCGAGCTCGTGATGCAGGCGCGCCGCGCGGTCAGGCGAAGGCGCGCGGCCGAGCTCCGCTTCGCACGTGGCGATCACGGCGGCCGCGGCGTTCTGCGGACCATCGATGACGACGAGCAGATCGGCGGCGATCTCGTCAGCGTCGGCAACGTCCGCGGCGGGCAACGGTGGCGGCGCGATCGTCGCCGGGCGAGGAGGCGGTGGCATGGCAAATTGACATCGTCACTCGCACCGAATCGCCTGAGAAACGAGAGGCCCGTCGCGTCGAACACGAACCTGGCGCGGTTTTTCTCAGAGACCCTTGAGGAACGTCCCGAGGATGAGCAGCGCCCACGCGCCGATGATCAGCAACGTCGAGTAGTGTCCAATGAACGGCAGGTGGACGATACGAAAGTGCTGGAGGACGCCCACGCCGCCGGCGATGAGCGCGATCCACCAGGTCACCTGTTTTGGCGCAGATGCCTTCATGATGCCCTCCCGACCGCGATCATACGATCGTGCGCGCCGTTCGATACATCGTCGGCAGGCGCGCGGCACCTACATGGACCACGCGAAACGACGTGACAGTGGTCCGCGTCGGTGGTTACGTAAAACGATGCACAAACTGATGTCACGATCGACGGTTCGACTTTGCGTGTTGCTGACTGCCATGTGCATGGCGGCGCCTGCGTTGGCCCACGGCGGGCGCGGCGGCGGCGAGCGCGGCGGTGGCGAACGCGGTGGCGGACACCAGCAGCAGATGCAGCCGCAACAGCGCGGCGGCGGGGGTTGGCGCGGGTCGCCGGCTCCGCAGCCGCCACCTCCGCAGCGCGGGCCCGGGCCCGGCGGCGGCTGGCGCGGATCCGCGGCGCCGGCTCCCGCGCCACGCGGCGCCGGCCCCGGCGGCGGCTGGCGCGGCAGCCCCGCGCCTGCGCCCGCACGTCCGATGTACGCGCCGCCCGGGCGCGCGCGAAACGAAGCGCGCGACTGGCATCGCGGCGGCGGCTGGCAGCGACAGGGCGGATGGCAACGCCACGGGCGCTGGGAAGAACACCGCGCGCGTGACTGGCGCGCCGAGCATCGCCCCTGGGGCCAGCGCGGCGGGTACGGCGGCTACTACATTCCGCAGGCACGCTTCGAGCGGCGCTTCGGACCGGAGCATCCGTTCCGCATCTACAGCCGGCCCGTCATCTATGAAGGGTATCCGCGCTTCTCGTACGGCGGGTCGTCGTTCCTGATTGTCGATCCGTGGCCCGAGTCGTGGCCGGAGGATTGGTACACGCGCTCCGACGTCTATGTCGGCTACGACGACGGCTACTACCTTTACAACCGCAGCGATCCCAGCGTCGCGCTCGCGATCACCGTCATGCCCTGAGCGCGATGACCTACCAATACGATCAACCGCGAAAAGGTCGCTGGAAGCTTGCGTTGTGGGCGGTGGCGGCGACGGGCGCCGCCGGCGTGGGTGGCTACTACGCCTGGCAGGGACGCGCGTGCATCTCGGGCCAGGCGGCCGCGTGCGAGAAGGAACGGGACGCGCTGAAGGCGCGCAGCGGCCAGGTCGAAGCGACGCTGACGCAGACGCAGGGCAACCTCAATGCGTCGCGCCAGGAGCTCGAGGTATTGCGCAAGTGGAAGAGCGACGCGGCCAAGCGCATGCAGATCTTCCGCGACATGTCCGCGAAGCTGCAGAAGATGGTGGATGCCGGCAAGCTCGGCGTTCGCGTTCGCGACGGTCGTCTTGTCATGCGCCTTCCCCAGGACGTTCTCTTCCCGTCGGGCGTGGCGGGCCTGTCGCGCGACGGCGAGCTGGCGTTGATGGAGGTGGCCGTCATCCTCCGGCAGTTCCCCGACCGCCGGTTCATGGTCGCCGGTCACACCGACAATCAGCCGGTCAAGGAGGCGTACAAGGACAACTGGGAGTTATCGATGGCGCGCGCGCTGGTGGTGACGCGGTTCCTCGTCGAGGCGAAGATGAAGGCGCAGAACATCGTGGCGGCGGGCTACGGCGAGCACGACCCGATCGCCAGCAACGCCAACCCCGAAGGTCGCCGCGAGAACCGTCGCATCGAGATCATCTTGCTGCCCGATCTGTCGGAGC